>DRJN01000344.1 GCA_011052165.1 Gammaproteobacteria bacterium | reverse complement strand
GGGGAACGTGCGTACCGGCTGGTGTTTTTCCGGTCCCAGCCTGCGCCGGGCGCGTATAGCGGTGCATTTGCAGCAGGATCTGGGCGTCAATCTGGTCGGTGCGGCACTGGTGCTGGATCTAATGGAGGAGCTCGAATCCCTGCGTCGTCAGGCACCGTTTCCGGGCCGGGAAACCTGAGACGGAATTCTTATCCAGGCAGGAATATAAATTAATGAATTCACTGATCTGGTATCGCCATGCGTTTGCCAATCGTATCCAGTCGCTGTTGTTATTACTGGCAATGAGTGCTTTTCTGGCCCTGCTGGGCGCGATTCTGTGGGGTGAAGACGGGGTGATCGGGCTGTTGTTTATGGGGCTGATGCTGGTTTTGTTCAACCCGGTGATTACTCCCCAGTTGATCATGCGTATGTACCGTGCGCGTCCGCTCAGCCGCAGCCAGGCACCAGCCCTGCATGCCGCACTCGAACAGTTGGCGCAACGTGCGCAGTTACCCCTGACACCGGTGCTGTATTATGTTCCGAGCCGCATGGTCAATGCGTTTGCAGTGGGGACGCGGCGTCAATCGGCGATTGCGGTGAGCGATGGTTTGTTACGCATACTGGATACAAGAGAGACCATCGGCGTGCTGGCGCATGAGATTAGCCATATTCAAAACAACGACATGTGGGTGATGGGTATCGCGGATATGTTTAGCCGCCTGACCAGTATGCTATCGCTGTTTGGCCAGTTGTTATTGCTGCTCAACCTGCCGCTGATTATTTTCTCAGCTATCAGTGTCAACTGGACGGCTATTCTGATCCTGATCTTCGCACCCAGCCTGAGTGCACTGGCGCAACTGGGACTGTCGCGCACCCGGGAATACGATGCCGATCTCAATGCGGCGCGCCTGGCTGGCGATCCGGAAGGGCTGGCGCGGGCGCTGGTGAAAATCGATCGCCACCAGGGATCATTCATGGAACGTATTTTCCTGCCCGGACGGCGCATTCCTGAGCCTTCGTTACTGCGCACTCATCCGCCCACCGAGGAACGGGTGCGGCGGCTGGTGGAGCTGCGTCATGATGCGTCGGTTGCGGGTATGAATTTACCCGCCAACGGTTTTATGCCCGATGTTTTTCTCAATAACCCCGCGCAACGCCCGCCACGCTGGCACATTAATGGTTTGTGGCATTGAACAAGCCCTGATCCAGGGTATGGGCACGGTTTTTGTACCCATCACCCTACGGGGTTGAATGGCTCAGTTGGGCATTTTCTGACGAAGTTCTTCACGCTCAAACCACCAGTCCTTACCGGCCATAATGTTGATGATCATCGACAGGCGGGGCAGGAATACCTGCGGATCACGCAGTTCCATTTTGTCGATCCAGATGTCCAGTTGTTCCTGGGAGTTGACCTTGCTATGCCGCTGAGCAACCTGACCGAGCAGATTACGGGCCAGGAAACTAAGGCTTTCGTATTTTTTATCGTCGGCGCGCAGATCAACGATATAGCAGGCCGTCATGGCAGCCACAGCAGCACCATCGGAATCATCTGGCGTTTCATCGACAATGTGGGTGAGCATGGCGATAGTCGTGTCGGTCAGCACCGGGAAACTGACTGCCAGCCAGACGCCCTGAGCGAGGGCGGAAATGGAGGCGGGTTGATCCGCCTGATAGAGCACATTACAGGTTTCCACCGCATCCTGCCAGGCGTCCTGTTGCAGAAAAACTTTTAGCGCTTCGCGAGCCAGTTTCCAGGCTTCGGCTTTATGTTCCAGCGCCAGTTCTGTTTCAGCAATGTTCAGTATAATCCGGTTTTTATCCAGCTCACTGGCGTCTGCGGGTAGCGCTGCCAGTTGCTGATGAAACAGTTTTAACTGCTCTTCCAGCGCTTGTGGTGAAGGCTGTTCCAGGGTTTTGTCAATTTCAGTGTTCATAAATTAAGGAGTCTCTGCTTAATTTCGTTCGCCCTGAGCTTGTCGAAGGGCGAAACCTATGCATGTATTCTTCATTCATGGTTCGACAGGCTCATCGTGAATGGAGAGGGTTGTTGTTTCTCCGATGCTGTTTACTTGTCGGCATCGGTGGGACGCTGGCCGCTGGAGAACAAGACTTCTACATCCAGCCAGAGGCCCTTGTCTCTTTTCAGCGCAGCAATTTTTTCAAGATGCCGGCGTAGAAAATTATCCTGCTTTTCAACAGGCAATTGGTTAAAAATGGCGCGCAGGCCGCTGTTAAGGATAATGTCCCGCCAGCCCTGTTCATCATTCAAGTGGTAGCCCAGTTGTTCCTGTAACAGCTGGATGTTGCCGAAGCCCGCCTGTTTTAAAATAGCGCGGCACTCATCTTCGTTATTCAACCGTTGCCAGCCCGGATCATCCATGATGCCACCAGCGGTTTCGATATCCTCAACGAACATTTTCGCCTGCGGCTGGAAAGCGTTGGCGCTAAAGCTGGTGAAAATCAAACGACCACCGGGTTTGAGTACGCGATACCATTCTTTCAGAGCCGCCGGCATATCGGGCAGGAAGAACAGACCAAAGGAACAGATTACGGCATCAAAGTAGGCGCTTTTAAAGTCCAGTTTAGTCGCATCCATGAGATGAAAGTCGGCATTGTTCAAGCCGTTCATGCGCAGGGTACGTTCGGCACGATCAAGCATATTTTTTGCCAGATCAATCGCCTGTACTCGTCCCTGTGGACCCACCATTTGCGCTGCCGCGATCAGTGCTGCGCCCGTGCCCGTGGCGATATCCAGTACTTTTTGCCCCCGCTTTAGTTGCAGGTGCAGGGCAATACGATCTCCGCAAAAGGGAAAGAAACGTAGCGATGGGTTATCGTAACCTGCCGCGACCTGCTCGAAAATCTCGATGGTCTCGGAAATCTGTTGTTCAGCTTTATTCATAAAATCGGATTATACTGAATTATTTGCGCAGAAACTGTCGGATTCGGAGATCGTTGCGAGGAAGATAAAAAAAATCATCCCACGTGGCGATAGTTTCCCAGGTAAGCCGTTTTAAGTACCCTTCATTGACAGGGGGTAGGGGCTTTTATGCTGATATAAACCAGGAGAAAGAAACCATGCAGGATGTCATGACGTCCGGAGTACTGATGACCGCGATGGATATTATGTCGTTGATCTTTATTTCGTTTATTGGAATTGTAGTCCTGGTCATCGCAGTTGTGTTTGTGATTGATATCACTCAGACGCGACATGCCATCTGGCGTAATTATCCGGTCATTGGGCATTTTCGTTACCTGTTCGAACATCTGGGTGAATTCTTCCGCCAGTATTTTTTCGCCATGGATCGGGAAGAGCTGCCCTTTAATCGGGCGCTACGCACCTGGGTTTACCGGGCTGCGAAGAATTTGAGTAATACCCGAGCCTTTGGCTCCACCCGTGATCTGCGCGAGCCGGGCAGCGTGATTTTCGTCAACTGTACCTTTCCCAAACTGGAAGAAGATGTGGCCATGCCGCAGCCTCTTGTGATTGGTCCTGGTTGTAATCAGCCTTATGAAACGGATTCACTGGTGAATATTTCGGGCATGAGTTATGGCGCCCTGTCTCGCCCGGCGGTACTGGCGCTGTCGCGGGGTGCGTATGGGGCCGGCTGCTGGATGAATACCGGAGAAGGGGGCTTGTCACCCTGGCATCTGGAGGGGGGCGCGGATCTGGTGTTCCAGATCGGTACGGCAAAATACGGAGTCCGCGATCCAGCCGGCCAATTGGATGATGAGAAGTTGCGTGAGGTAGCGTCGCATCCACAGGTACGTATGTTTGAAATCAAGCTGAGCCAGGGTGCCAAGCCAGGCAAGGGCGGCATCTTGCCCGGCATCAAGGTTACGGAAGAAATCGCCCGGATTCGCGGCATTTCACCGTTTCAGGATTCCATCAGTCCCAATCGTCATCCTGACGTCAATTCGGTGGAGGATCTGATGGATATGATCCAGCATGTGCGCCGGATTACGGGCAAGCCGGTAGGTTTCAAGCTGGTGTTGGGGGGCTGTGGGCATCTTGATATACTGCTTCAGCGGATCGTTAAACAGGGTATCGAATATGCGCCGGATTTTATCACGGTGGATGGCGCCGAGGGCGGCAGTGGCGCGGCTCCCATGCCGTTGATGGACAACGTGGGGTTACCCCTGCATGAAAGCCTGCCCATGCTGGTGGACAAGCTTAATGAATATGGTCTGCGTGAACGCATCCGGGTGATTGCTTCCGGCAAACTGGTGGCACCAGGCAGTGTGGCCTGGGCTTTGTGCGTGGGGGCGGATTTTGTGACCAGCGCGCGTGGTTTTCTGTTTGCGCTGGGCTGCATTCAGGCGATGCAGTGTAACCGCAATACCTGCCCAACCGGTATCACGACCCATAACCCACGCTTGCAAAAAGGATTGAATCCTGAAAACAAGGCGTTGCGGGTGAAAAACTATGTGCACAACCTGGTGCATGAAGTGGGCCTGATTGCCCACTCCTGTGGTGTGGGGGAGCCACGGGAATTGCGCCGTCAGCATGCGCGTATTATCAGCCATGAGGGCTTATCCATACCGATGGATAAGGTGTATCCGGAAGTCAAGCCGCCACTGGCAGGTTGAGGACTATTTTGGCTGGCTGATATGCTCAATGGCGAGACAGGCCTGCTGGCCAAAGTGTCGGAAGCCGGAAAAAATGTCGGCGCTAAGTGGGCGTTGGCTGGGCTGGCGATCCGCATAGAACAGACCGATGGGGGACTGTCGGATGGTGATGGGAAAAATCAGGAAGGCTTCGCTGGCCAGTATGGTACGCATTTCATCGCTGATCTGAGCGGCTTGTTCACCGCTCTGGCTATTGCGGATCCACTGCGCCTGCGCACCGAGGAAGACTTCACTGAACAGATTTTTTTGTTTCAGTGAAAAATGGAAACGCTGAATAAGGGTTTCATTGCCTTCGCCAATGGCAAATTTCCCATTGAGCATGGTTTTATCCGGACTCAGCAGAGCGAACAGCACCCGATCCAGTCCGACGCCCCGGTGCAGACCCTCGAGTACGAGTTCCAGAATGGTATTGGCGGAAGGGTGGCTTTCCAGCGTGCTGGTGAGATCCTGTAGAATATTCAGTTGCCGAACGGGATCAGGCAAGGGATATTTTTCGATGCTTTGGGGTTCATCGCTGACCACGCTGGTATTACCATTGGGCAGAGGCAGGTGGGGTATAATTTCCGCTGCACCATATTGCTGGGCGAACTCGGCGGCTTCCAGCACGTTGTTACGTAGCAGGTTAACCGTTTTGCCCTCGTCCTGTTTCAGATGCCGGGCAATATGCTGAATGGCCTGAATGCCTTTCGGGTTATTCCACTGCGGGTTGATGCTGTCAGCCAGGTTTTTGCTCAGTACGATGTCCTGGATGCGCGGCGTTTTCAGGCCGGGGTTGTTGATGGCGCTGTGCAGCAGATCGCAGAGGTGCCAGTCATGTGTCAGGCCGACAGTGAGTTGATCAAACGTAAAACCCAGTATTTCTTTTTCCGCCATGGCGGGTTTAAAGCCATGCTTATCGATCAACGCCTGGATTTGCAGACCCCGATCCTCATCGATGCACCAGAAGGCCATTGCCCCGAGATGGTAGAGCAGCGCGGCGATGAAGACTTCTTCCGGCGCATCGTCGCCGCGTTTTTCCGCCAGCATGCGCGCCAGGGTGGCGCCATGGAAAGAGCGCGCCATGAGTTTGAGTACATGTTTGCGTGAGCGACTTTTGAGAATGGCGTCAATGACCGCCAGGGAGAGACTGAGATCGCGAATGAGATTGAAGCCGATGTAAACAATGGCGCGGCTGACCGTGTTGATCGATGTACGCGACGGATTGTAGATCACACTGTTGGATATACGCAGGATGCGTGCCGTCAGGCTGGTGTCCCGAAGAATGATCTGCGCCAGTTGAGCGCTGGATGTTTCATCATCCTTGACACCGTCGGCAATTGCCAGTGCCGTGTATTTAAAAATAGGAATCTCGTGTTCACTGATATGTTTGATCCAGTATTTTAGATCTTTTGTCATGCTTGCGAATTCCTGTCTGTTATTAATCAAGTATAGACGGCGTAATGCTGTTGCAGAATAGTGCGGGTAAACTGACTGCGCAAATAAAATCCCCGTGGCAGGGTCTGTGCCGGTGCGCCATCACTGCCGCAGCTCGGGCTGAGCACCTTTGAATGCGCGGCCTTGGGGCGGATTTGCAGCACTTCCCCGTCGCGCGCGGAGATGATTTCCAACTGCCCCAGACAGATCCGATCCATATGCTCTTCCCAGTCCTGTTTTAGTCGCGCCTCCTGTTCGGCGTCCGGACTCCAGAGCAGGGCGGCGCCGATACGTCGTTGAGCAAAGGGGATCTGGGTATCACCCTCCAAGGGCAGCCAGAGCACCCGTTGCAGTTTCAGGCGCACCCAGGAGGTTTCCCAACGCAAATGGCGATTGTCTTTCAGTGGCACGTGGCAGACATAGGTGGATTCCTTGGGTAGACCGGCGGCATTCAGCGGCAGGGTTTTGAGTTCTACAGCGATATGCGTGAAGTCTGGCTCTGGCCGCGAACCGGCGCTGGCACCGAGGAATTGCTCCAGTAGTTGTCCGCACCAGCCCTTGCCTGATTGCGCCGAGACGGGCAGGTCTTGACCCGAGATGGCCGCCAGTTGTCCCAGAGTCAGACCAGCCAGATTCTGCGCCTGCGCCAGCAGCTCTGTTTCACTTTGCGGTGGTGGGGCGGGGAAGACAATGGAATCTGTTAGCATGATGAAAGATGAATTTAACCGTAGAGGACGCAGAGAAACTGATTGCTTACAGTTTTTGCGTAGGGTGGGCACGGTGTGTGTGCCCACGCGGAAGACCGGTGGGCACACACACCGTGCCCACCCTACGGAGCTTTGCGTTGAAAAAAGATCTATGATTCATTGCGTTTCCAGTGGCCCGACTTGCCGCCCTTCTTTTCCAGCAGGCAGGTGCCGCCCATGAGCATGCCGCGATCCACGGCTTTGCACATATCATAGATAGTCAGCAGGGCAATCTGGATGGCGGTCAGGGCTTCCATTTCCACGCCGGTCTGGCCACGGGTTTCGACGGTGCATTGACAGTGGATCCGGTTTTGGGCCTCATCGATGCGGAATTCGAGATCTACATGAGTGAGCATCAGAGGATGACACAGGGGAATGAGATCCGGGGTACGCTTGGCCGCCATGATCCCGGCGATACGGGCGATGCCCAGCACGTCGCCTTTTTGGTGGTTGCTGTTGCGTACTTTTTCGAGCGTAGCAGGCTGCATGCTGATCCAGCCGGTCGTGACCGCCACCCGTTGAGTGTTCTCTTTACTGCCGACATCGACCATGTGGGCCTGGCCGTCCTGATTGAAATGGGTAAAGTCAGTCATGGCGTCGTCTTTGTTGTCTGTTTGGGTCGTTTGGGGGAATCATGATAGGCTTGCAGACCTCGTTTGAGCAAATCCGAATCGAGCGTTTATGGGTATAGCCATCAAATTTTTCGCCAGTCTGCGTGAGCAACTGGGGCGTGAAGACTGCGAACTGGAAGCGGGATCGGTTCAGACCGTGGCCGAGGCCTGGGTGTGGGCAACGGATGATGCGGTGATGCCAGGCAATACCCTGATGGCGCTGAATATGGAATATGTGGACGCTGATGCCGTTGTCTCTGACGGTGATGAAGTCGCCTTTTTCCCCCCCGTCACCGGTGGCTGATGAAAGTCGACATTATCGAAACCGGCTTTGAACCCTTTGCCGAAGTCAGCCACTATCAGACCAGCATGCAGGCGGCGGGCAAGTTTGGCGCGGCGGCGGTGTTTGTCGGCAGCATGCGGGATTTCAATGAAGGCGATACGGTAGCGCAGATGTGGCTGGAATACTATCCAGGGATGACTGAAAAATATCTGGAGAAAATCAGCCGTGAAGCCATCGAACGCTGGGATTTACTCGACAGTCTGATTCTTCATCGCGTCGGCCGGATCCGCCCGGCTGAGGCTATCGTGCTGGTGGCGGTCTGGTCCGCCCACCGGGCGGCGGCATTCGAAGCCAGCCGCTGGTTAATGGAAGAACTCAAGTCGCGCGCACCGTTCTGGAAAAAAGAAACCCTGTCAGAGGGTGAACGCTGGGTGGCAAAGAACACATCTGTTTCAACGTGAAATACCCGCTGTTTGGGTGCG
>DRJN01000343.1 GCA_011052165.1 Gammaproteobacteria bacterium | reverse complement strand
CATAGTAAACTCTACTGTTAAAATACCAATACAAAATATGGATTGAAAACCAAGGAATAAGCATCATGAAACTATCATCCCGTTCTGACTACGCCACCAAAGCTATGCTCGAACTTTCCACCACACCTGATAAGCCGGTCAACCTTGCCTATCTGGCCCAGGTTGAAGATATATCTATTTCCTATCTGGAACAGATATTCTCCTTGCTGCGTAAACACGATCTTGTGAAAAGTGTTCGTGGTCCAGGTGGCGGCTATATTTTGAGCAAGCCCATGAATAACATCACCATTGGCAACATCGTCAAAGCCATTGACATGAATCGAAAATCAAAGAAAATCGAGCAAGCTGAAAATTCTGATGATCCCATTCATCAACCAGCCAGTCATCAAATGTGGGAACATCTCTCAAGTATGGTCTATGGCTATCTGAACAAAATCAGCCTTGAAGACATTCACGATGCTCGCCAACGACTGATTGAGAACCAACAGAATTCAGCTGGAACGCAGGCGGCCTGAAGACCTTCATCTGTTTTTATTGCCTCCGGCAAAGGTACCAGGGAGGGTACATTGCCGCCTTACTTGTGTTTGTTCACATTCAGTTATGAACCCATAAAAAAACGGACTCCTTTTTTACAACGCGGGAGGATAGGCCTGCATTTGGACTTTATCCGGCGTCCTTCCCAGCATATATATCGTTCCCTGAAAACGCGCTGCCCCGGTACTGCTAAACTCAAACCGGTACGTTCGATAAAAACGCAGTTGGCCGTGATAATTCCGTCGTATCCGTAGCCTGACAAACTCTACGGTATCATCAAGAAACTGCACCTCCGCCCGGTCACAATGCTGACGTCCAGCTTCTCTGGCCTTCTCCTTGACACCCACACTGTCCCACCAGAAAAAAACAATCGTACAGAGCATAATAACCAGCATTAAAGAATTCATCCGTCAAAATACCCTGTTTTCTTCTGAGGTTCTTATAGCTCTTCTGTTTTATTGTTTCAATATTGCGCTAACCATAGCATGTCAGGGGCAACATTTTTGCATTCTGTTAAAACCGCAGAGAATCTGGACAAACTCCAGGCACTGTCATAAAAGTTTCTTTTGCATAATGGATTTCAATATTGTAAGTTAGATTTAGACACAAAAGGTATTGTGTTTATTTCATTCAATAATCAGGGAGGATTACTCATGAACAATTCTGTTCACACCTATTGCACTATCACTTCACTTGTCGTTGCACTAAGCAGCTCACTATCGGTGGCCCATGCCGCCATTCGAACCCCCGGCCCCAGCGACCTTGTTATTTCAGAAGTCATGGCCAACCCCTCGGCCGTATCAGACCGCTTCGGTGAATGGTTTGAACTTTTCAATCCCACTATGGATTCTCTTGTTCTGAACAACCTTGTTCTTAGCGACAATGGTAGCAATCAACATCAGATAACGGCAGCCAATGATCTGCTCATCAATAGTGGCCAATATTTTGTGCTGGCCCGTAACGGTGATACCAACATCAATGGTGGCGTAGTCGCTGATTATGTCTACTCAGGATTCAGCCTGAACAATACTTCGGATGCTATCATTATTTCATCTGATAATATAGAAATCACCCGGCTTGAATACAGTGCCGGATTTGTGAAAAATGGTAAAAGCACTGAGCTTTTTTCGCTCCCCAGCGAGATTGACGATTATCAGACTACCCCGGATAATCTGACCTATGGAGTGGGTGATACGGGAACACCCGGCGTCGCAGGATCGTCTAAACTAATGGTCTCGGCTGTGCCTGTACCTGCTGCAATATGGCTGTTTGCCAGCGGTCTGATAGGGGTTTGCAGTATTGGCAAAAAGAAAAAGGGCTGATTTTTTCAACATATCCCGTAGAAAAAAATACGGTCTGTTCAGAAGTCCCGTTCCAAACAGGCCGTATTTATCTATAACGTAAAGCTTGATGGGTTTCCCTTCGTTCTACCCATCCTACAAGTGTGCGGTACAAAGAGTAGGATGGGTAGAACGAAGTGCGAAGTCCAGAGGGGAAACCCATCAATAAAGACTTTTTTACTTATCAGCCAACATTTTGAATAATGAATTGATACGACTAACAAAACTGGCCGGATCTTCCAGTTGTCCACCTTCACTCAACATGGCCTGTTCAAACAGCACGTGACACCAATCAGAGAAACGCTCCTCATCCTGCTCATTACGCAGACGTTCGATCAACAGGTGATCCGAATTGATTTCCAAAACGGGTTCCAGATTAGGCACATTCTGACCGGCCTGTTTAAGCAACTTCTGCATGTTCAGTGCCATCGCATCTTCTTCAACCACCAGGCAGGAAGGAGAATCAGTCAGCCGATGTGAAATACGCACCTCTTTGACCTTGTCACCCAGAACATCTTTCATTCGTTTAAGAAGATCCTTGTATTCTTTTTCTGCTTTTTTCGCCTTTTTCTTCTCTTCCTTGTCTTCCAGATCACCCAGGTCTAAATTACCCTTGGCAATGGATACCAGTTTCTTGCCATCAAACTCGTCCAGATAGGACATCATCCACTCATCAACACGATCATACATGAGCAGCACTTCGATATCCTTCTTACGGAACAGTTCCAGATGGGGACTGTTTTTAGCCGCAGCATAACTTTCAGCCGTCAGATAATAAATCTTATCCTGTTTGTCCTGCATACGACCGAGGTAATCATCCAGCGACACATTCTGTTCATCGGAATCATTATGAGTTGAAGCAAACCGCATCAGTTTCAGTAATTTATCTTTGTTGGCGAAGTCTTCCGCCGGACCTTCCTTGAAGACATTACCAAACTCTTTCCAGAAGCCCGCATACTCTTCCGGATCATTCTTCGCCATTTTCTCCAGCATACTGATGATTTTTTTCACCGAACCATTTCGAATCGTATCGATCTGGCGATTATGCTGCAAAATTTCGCGGGATATATTCAGCGGCAGATCATCCGAATCGACGACCCCACGAATGAAGCGCAGGTAGTTGGGCATCAACTGTTCCGCGTCATCCATAATAAAGACACGCTTGACATATAGTTTGATACCATAACGTTTATCCCGATCATAGAGATCAAAAGGCGCGCGCTTGGGCAGATAAAACAGCGTAGTATAACTCTGAGTTCCTTCCACCTTGTTGTGTATCCAGATCATAGGATCTTCAAAGTCATGGGCCACATGCTTGTAGAATTCTTTGTATTCTTCATCACTAATGTCTGACTTGGCTCTTGTCCACAAGGCCGAACCCTTGTTGACCGTTTCCATCTCATCGGTTAGCTCACCCTTGTCATCCAGCTTCGGCATCAAAATAGGCATGGAAATGTGATCTGAATACTTATTGATAATGGAACGCAGACGATAAGCTTCGCAGAATTCAGCCTCATCTTCACGCAAATGCAAGGTAATGCTGGTGCCCCGCTGTTCCCGCTCAATCGTTTCCAGACTGTACTCGCCCTCGCCAGTGGATTGCCAGGATACACCATGCTCTTTACCCAGACCGGCACGGCGCGTTTCCAGCGTCACCTTGTCAGCCACAATAAAAACGGAATAAAAACCCACCCCGAACTGACCAATCAGGTTGGCATCTTTGGCCTGATCACCGGTCATGCTGTCCAGAAATTTACGCGTACCCGAATTGGCGATAGTGCCGATATTTTCGGTCACTTCCTGACGGTTCATACCAATGCCATTATCAGAAATCGTGACCGTACGGGCGTCCTTGTCGTAGCTCACCTGAATTTTCAGCTCGCTGTCACCTTCAAACAGGGCGTCATCCGCCAACGCCTCGAAGCGCAGTTTGTCACCGGCATCAGAAGCATTGGAAATCAGCTCCCGCAGAAAAATTTCCTTGTTGGAATACAGGGAGTGAATCATCAGATTCAATAGCTGTTTAACCTCGGTCTGGAAACTCAGGGTTTCCTTATGTGTATCGACACTCATCTTGAATAAACTCCTGGATAGATCTAAGCGGTTAAAATATATGATGTTTTTTTAAAAATATTTGCACAGGATATGGAGACGGGTTGCGTCAATTTCAAGACCCTGTTCAGGGTGTTACGTACTTTAGCTGCATTTGCATGAGGATCTGGGTCGCAATTTCCTCAACCGAAACGCTGCTGGTATCCAACACTGGGAGGTGATTGACAGCAAACAGCTCTTCGGCCTGCGCCACTTCCTGGCGACACTGTCCGATTTGCGCATAGTGACGCCCGCTATGACGCTGGCTGCGGATTTTCTGCAACCGCTGCGGCTCAATCGTCAAGGCGAACAGTTTCTGGCGAAACCCTTGCAATAGTGCCGGCAATAACGAAAATTGTAAATCCTCGCCCACGAGCGGGTAATTAGCGGCAAAGATCCCGTATTGCATGGCAAGATACAGGCATACCGGCGTCTTGCCGCTACGGGACACCCCTAGGAGGATCACCTCTGCCTGAGCATAATCCTGAGTCCTCAGGCCATCATCATTACGCAGAGCAAAGTTAACCGCATCCATGCGAACCATATATGTCCCCTGTCCGGTAATTCTGTGTGTAGACCCTCTTACGTGCGTGGCTTTCTGTTGCAGGCTCTCCTCCAGAAGATCAAGAAAATTCTCAAACATATCCAGAAAAACAGCGACCTCCGTCTTCAACGCAGCACGCAACGGCAACTCTATCAGGGTGCTGAAAACAAGGGGCGGCATGCCACTGTTTTTTGCCGCCACTTCAATTTGCTTCCGCGTTTTTGCAATCTTTTCCAGTGAATCCACATATCTGAGAGAAATTATCTGAAAATCAATATCCGGAAACTGGCTAAGAAGGCTGTGTCCCCATTTTTCTACAGTAATGCCTGTGCTATCGGAAATGAAAAAAATAATGCGCTTCTGAGTATTCATGTTGTAATGTAAGCAAAATAGTGACAACTTGTCATTTAAATCACAGCACCGTTTACTAACCCGGAGTCCCTATAGTGGAAGCTTATTTTCTCTGGCTCAACCAGGTGGGCCAACAGGATGTTGCGCTGGTAGGCGGCAAAAATGCTTCTCTCGGTGAGATGCTGCAACAACTTGAAGGCAGCGGCGTTAACGTCCCACAGGGCTTTGCGACTACCGCCCACGCCTTCAGGAAATTTATCCGGGCCAATGAACTGGATGACAAAATCTATTCTCTCCTGGACAGCCTCGATGTCAATGACATCAGCCGCCTCAGCCAAACCGGGGCGCAGATTCGCCAGTGGATTCTAGACGCCCCCTTCCCGACCGAAATCGAACAGGATCTGCGCCAGGCCTGCCAGCAATTACAGTCCGCATCCGGCAGCGAAATTTCCTTTGCTGTGCGCTCATCGGCCACCGCCGAAGATCTGCCCGACGCCTCCTTTGCCGGTCAGCAGGAAACCTACCTGAACATAAAAGGCGAAAATGAACTCCTCGACGCCATTCGCGCCGTCTTCGCCTCCCTGTTCAATGATCGCGCCATCGCCTATCGGGTGCACCACGGCTTTGCCCATCGGCAGGTTGCGCTTTCCGCCACGGTACAGAAAATGGTGCGTAGTGATAAAGCCAGCAGCGGGGTGATGTTTACTCTGGATACTGAATCCGGTTTCCGCGATGTTGTTTTTATTACCGCCAGTTACGGCCTGGGGGAAATGATTGTTCAGGGTGAAGTCAACCCGGATGAGTTCTATGTACATAAACCCATGCTGGAAAAAGGCAATCCCGCTATCCTGCGCCGCACGCTGGGCAGCAAGCAGAAAAAAATGATCTTCACCAGTGATCATGATTACCGGAATTCAACCCGCATCATTGATGTCGAAAAAAGCGCACAACAGCGTTTCAGCATCGATGATGAGGAGGTGCAAGATCTGGCCAGGCTGGCGCTTATCATCGAAAAACATTATCAGCGGCCGATGGACATTGAGTGGGCCAAGGATGCCGATGAGCAAAGCCTGTATATCGTCCAGGCACGTCCGGAAACCGTCAAGGCGCACACGACTGGCAATATTCTCAGGCGTTATGAACTACAGGCGCATGGAGAAGTCATCGCCCGCGGCCGCAGCATCGGCCAGGGTATCGGCGCCGGTGTGGCGCGTGTGATACGTAGCGCGAAAGACATGGATCATCTTCAGAAGGGTGAAATTCTTATCACCGATATGACCGACCCCGACTGGGAGCCGGTCATGAAACGCGCCGGGGCTATTGTCACTAATCGCGGCGGTCGCACCTGCCACGCAGCTATTATTGCCCGTGAATTAGGTGTGCCGGCAGTAGTCGGCTGCACAAATGCCAGCGAGAAAATTGAAGATGGCAGTGAGGTAACCGTGTCCTGTGCCGAAGGCGATAGCGGCTATATCTATCGTGGCAAACTGCCTTTTCGGGTACAGGAAATCAATCTGTCTTCGATGCCCAGGCTGCCTTTCAAGATCATGCTCAACGTCGCCAGTCCCGATCGCGCCTTTGATTTTCAGTTTCTCCCCAATAATGGCGTGGGTCTGGCGCGGCTCGAATTTATTATCAACCGCAATATTGGCGTGCATCCCCGCGCCCTGCTGGGCTATCGGCGGCAGCCGCCGGAAATCCGGAAACAAATCGACGAATGCAGCCGGGGCTATCCGGATCCCGTCAGCTTTTATATTGAAAAACTGGTGGAAGGTATCGCCACCATTGCTGCCGCCTTCTGGCCCAAACCGGTCATCGTACGTCTGTCTGATTTTAAATCCAATGAATACCGCAACCTGATTGGCGGCGAAGCCTTTGAACCCACGGAGGAAAATCCCATGCTCGGTTTCCGCGGGGCCAGCCGCTATACCGATCTGGACTTTCAGGAAAGTTTTGAACTCGAATGTTTCGCCATTAAGAAAGTCCGCGATGATATGGGGCTGACCAATGTCGCCATCATGCTGCCCTTCGTGCGCACACCGGAAGAAGCCCACAATGTTATCAATTTGCTCAATGAAAATGATCTGCGCAGGGGGATCAATGATCTCAAAATTATCATGATGTGTGAAATTCCCGCCAATGCCCTGCTAGCCGAGCGCTTCCTGAAATATTTTGACGGTTTTTCTATTGGCTCTAATGATCTGACCCAGTTGACGCTGGGACTGGATCGCGACTCCGAACGTATCGCCCCCCTCTTCGATGAACGTAATGAGGCCGTCAAATCGCTAATGAGCATGGCCATTTCCAGCTGCCGCCGACTCAACAAATATATCGGCATCTGCGGACAGGGACCCTCCGACTATCCGGAACTTGCCTACTGGCTAATCGAGCAGGGAATCAGCAGTATTTCCCTGAACCCGGACAGTGTGATTGAAACCTGGCTGTACCTGGCAGAAAACCCGCCTGAAAAAAACGCTGGCACAAAAACATGTTAATCATTCTCATCCTTATCGCTGTTTACCTTGCCTGGCTGGGATTCTCGCTACGCAAGATCAAGCCAGGTTACTCTCTGCTTGCCGGAATAACCTCAGGATTGCTCGGTTTTCTGGCCCTGGGTGGTTTCTTCGGTTTCCTGTAGACTTTCGCGTCCCTGATTGACCCTGACAGCACCAGAAGGAACAAGCCATGTCTGACCCTCAACTGCCACTGATAATTGAACCCGAACAACTGGCATCAATCCTTGAACGGCAGGATCTACTGCTCATCGATCTTTCCCAGGCGGCCACCTATGTGCAATATCATCTACCTGGGTCAGTCTTCCTCGACTACAGCTGGATCGTGCGCATCGAACATCCGCGCATGGGGCTGCTACCGCAAAAAGAGCCGCTCAGCCGCGTACTCGGCGCGCTGGGTATGACGCCGGATACCCCTGTGGTCACCTATGACGACGAAGGCGGCGGTCGTGCCTGCCGTTTTCTCTGGACCCTGGATGCCATCGGGCACAAAAATCATTCTATTCTCAATGGCGGCTTGCAGGCCTGGGTGAATACAGGTTTTGAGAGCAGCAGTAAAATACGCTATCCAACGCCAGGCGCAGATTATCCTGTCGTCTTTAGCGATGAACCGGTTGCCAGCCGCCAGTTTATTCTGGAGCACCTCAATGACAATCAGGTCGTCTTGCTTGATTGCCGCAGCGAGAAAGAATACCAGGGCACTAAAGTGTTAGCGGCGCGTGGCGGACACATTCCCGGGGCTGAAAATATCGACTGGGTTAACGCGATGGACAAACAACACGACCTGCGTTTGAAACCGGAAAATGAATTACGCCAAATGCTGGAATCCCGCGGCATTAGCCCGGATAAAACCGTGGTCACCTACTGCCATAGTCACCATCGTTCAGCGCATACTTACATCATGTTGAAATCCCTGGGTTATAAAAAGGTAAAAGGGTATCCCGGCTCCTGGTCGGACTGGGGCAATGAAGCCAATACCCCGGTTGAAAAATAACAAATACAGGGGATAGAACATTTAAATAAGTGTTCCGAATTCTTATCCAGCAAACCCATTCGCCCTGAGCTTGTCGAAGGGTGATCTGTCACGGGCTCCTAGGCTCCGGCGTGGGAACGAAGAAGATACAGGAGGGAAAAGTCTATCTCAAGCGGACTCAATAACGCGCCCACCCTGCAAGGAATAAATATTCTTTCAGCGGGATAACAACCGCTCAATCATCTTTCGTCCCTGGGGGCTGTCCCAGTCCCGCCCGCCGATAACCCGGCCAATAAATTTGCCGTCACGACCAATCAGATAACTGGTTGGCAGGGCGCGAATTTCATAAATTTTGCGCACTTTGCCTGCGGTATCCAGCAGGATCGGAAAACTGTAATCTCCTTCGGTGATAAAGTTTTCAACCCGCTTCAGGTTATCCCGATCAGCGGACAGGGCCAGCACCACCAGCCCCTTGCCACGATAGCGTTGCCATAAATGTTCCAGGGCGGGCATCTCCCTGCGACAGGGCGCGCAGAAACTGGCCCAGAAATTCAGGAGTACCAGTTTGCCGCGATAAGCTGACAAACTCACGGATTTCAGTTTAAGATCCGGTAAGGTAAAATCCGGCGCTGACAGACGCACGCTCGGCACCGTCACTTTCATACGGCTCAGCGCCTGCACCCGGCCCGCCACGTCAGCGAAAACCCGCATCGGTACCAACATACACAGGCAGCATGCGCAGAACAGTATAAAAGGGCGAACCTTCATGAATAAACTATCGGGCATGTGCGTCGAGATAGCGCATAATTTTCTTACGCTGCGCCTCGGTCAGAGGCGGATACTTCCGTTCTTCCCTGCGCTTGTCCATCACCGCAACGATATCTTTCCAGGCTGCCGCGCTTAAACGTTTAGGGTGGGGCACTGAATGACAGGCGCCACACTGTTTAATATAAACGCCCGCAGCCTCAGTCTGCGCATCGGGCAGATAGGCGTGTGAATTTTCTGTCTCAAACGCACAACCCGTTAATAACAAGGATGCGGACAACAGGATAAAAGAACCATATTTTAGTGTGCTGTCTATTTTCATCTCAGAACCCCAGCTTGCTATTAGATCCGGCTGCCTTACCCAGACCATAACGAATACTCTTTTTGCTCGGTATTTCCAGATACCAGGTCAGCATGATGCGATAATCCTGTTCAAGCTGCGGGCCATTCAGGTTACGGTAAAGGGGCAGACTGAGAGAAAAATCGATGATATGCAACGGTGCCGGCTGCCATTGCAACCCCAGGGTGGCAAACACCTGTGTGCCGCCATAATTGCCGGTACTCCACGATGGCGTCATATACGGTGACGTCGGATCCCCCTGGGTCGTACGACCGGAAGCGCCACTAACCGCTTCATCCATTTCCCCACGAATTTTTCCTTTATATTGCCCATTCAACTGAAACTGTAACAGGGTGTCATAGCGGAACTGATACATGGTGTATAAATCCAGGCGGAATTCATCACCTAATCGATAGTGACGTTTATTATCATACATGCGCGCGATATAGGTGGCATTGGCGCCCCACCAGAGTGGCGAACGGGAACCCTGATACAAAAAACCGATCATGGGATCAAAGGTGCCTGAGCCAAGCTGCATGCTATAAGGCAGAAGTTCACGCTGACGCATAGCCAGAGGATGCGTGGTATTGTGTTCATCAATCGAGCCGGTCGGCAGGCTCAGACCAAATAACAGAGAGGACTGACGTGTCGGAATCAGCGGATCATCAGCAAACAGCAGGAATTTACCCATCAGCATGGTATCCGCAAGGCCTTCTGATTTCATTTCAAAACCTTGCCGCCCGGTAGTCATCTGCATCATGCTGTTGAATTTCATATCCATGAAATTCTGTTTGTACATCAGCATCGCAGCGCCGAACAGCCGGTCGCTAAAACTATAGCCAGCTGTGATATTCAGCATATTCATGTTCATTTGCGTTGGCACCGCCATGAACTTGCCGGTCGCCTTGCCCATCATGGTCGGCATACCCAGTAAATCATCCGGGTTGATACTATTCGTACCATCGCGCAGGCCTTCCATATGCATCAGCATGGGACTGATTTTTACCCGGTATTCGTAGGTTTCAGGTATTCCGCCACCGGGGATATTCATCGGCATATTGCCCCCGCATTTACCGCAACAAAGTCCGACATAGGCCTGTACGTCAGCGGAAACCAATACTGCCAGCAGCCCTATTGCAGCAGACATGCGATTGATCAATTTCATTATTTTCCAGCCAGTTGTTACTATGAATGTTATGCATGCTAACAACGCAAACCGGCTTCGGGAATGTGACATAGTGTCGCGCGACAATTTGTCGCAGGCGGCCGTTTTTATCCCGCTACGCGCATGTTGAACCTGCGCAGCCTTCTTCTGCTTCGCAGTATCGGCATCGGCGCACAGACACTGGTGATCATGCTGGCGAACTACGGCTTTGATATCAATCTGCCGCTCATACCCCTGTTTCTCATCCTCGGCCTGCTAACCGGCTGGAACCTCTACAGCTGGCGGCAGTGCAGAAACAACGCTTCCAACAATGAATGGTATTTTTTTATTCAGCTCGTCATCGATGTGCTCGCCTTAAGCGCCGTACTCTATTTGACCGGCGGCGCCACCAACCCTTTTACCTGGCTGTTTCTACTGCCCATCGTTATCGCCGCCACCACCCTGCCTGCTTTGCAGATCTGGACTCTGGCGCTGGTTACCATTGCTGCCTACTCGCTATTGATGCGTTATTACCTGCCTCTGGACTATGCACATCCGGATCCTGACAGCGACTTCAATCAGCATATTTTTGGCATGTGGTTCGGCTTTATGTTTAGCGCGGTAACCGTTGCCTACTTTATTAGTGGCATGGCTAAAAATCTGCGCCAGCGTGATCGAAGACTGGCAGAAGCACGGGAACAGCAACTGCGGGATGAACGACTGGTAGCCCTGGGAACGCTGGCCACGGGGGCCGCTCATGAACTGGGAACCCCGCTGGCGACCATGACGATCATCAGTGATGAACTTGAAGATGAATACGATGCGCCTCATTATCCTGAACTGAACAGACAGCTAAGGATTATTCATGAACAAATAAAACGCTGCAAAACAGCGCTGTCCACACTTTCGGCATCGAGCGGGGAAATCCGGGCGGAATCAGGACAGGCTGTTCCGATCCAGGATTATCTGTTGCAAATTATCGAACAGTGGCAAGCACAACGCACTGGCATTAATTTTACGCAGCATATCAGATCTGATAACAAGCCTGTTCTCATGGTGGCCGATCAGACCCTGAGCCAGGCGCTGGTTAATATTCTCAATAATGCAGCAGATGCCAGTCCCGAAGCCGTATCATTTCATGCTCACTGGGATAGCGATAAACTGGAAATTCAGATCCAGGATCGAGGGGAAGGTTTATCATCACTCGCCTCGAACAGGCTCGGCAAAGAGCCCTATAGTTCCAAACAGCAGGGCCTGGGACTGGGGCTGTTTCTGGCACATGCAACCATCAAACGCATGGGAGGGAACATCACTTTGTTCAATCGTGAACAGGGCGGTATCAGCACCTTCATCAGCCTGCCACTCGAAGATTTAACAACCGCGACGAGACTATGAAAAGCAGTGAGAACCCCGATAAGCATCCCGCAAGACTCATCGTTATCGATGATGATGAAACCTTTGCCCAGGTTCTGAGCAACACACTGAACAAACAGGGATATAGTGCGGTTCATGCGCTTGATTGCACCCAGGCGCTTAAGCTTGCGCAGCAAACGCGGCCTGATTACGCGATTGTTGATCTGCGTATCGGACAGGAGTCGGGACTCAACCTGATTCAGCAGTTAAAATCACTGAATGCCGATATATATATCCTGATACTAACCGGTTACGCCAGCATCGCTACGGCGGTGGAAGCAATTAAGCTGGGCGCCGCCCATTACCTGACCAAACCGGCCGAGACAAGGGAAATCATCAAGGCCTTGCAAAAACAGGATGCCGATCCAGGCGTAGAGCCTTCAGCGCATCCTCTGTCCGTCAAACGTCTGGAATGGGAACACCTGCAAAAGGTACTGCTGGATCATGATGGCAATATCTCCGCCGCTGCCCGGGCACTGGGTATGCACCGGCGCACCCTGCAACGCAAACTGGCGAAAAAACCCAGCCGGAAGTAGACAGATATCAATCGTTGCAACAGTATTCGCATGTATTTTATCCCCTCACCCCAACCCTCGTCGCTCTCGCCCATCCATGGGCTTCGCAACATAAGGTCAT
>DRJN01000342.1 GCA_011052165.1 Gammaproteobacteria bacterium | reverse complement strand
TAGTCTTGCCGGGAACAAAGGGCAATTGTGCTCTATTTTGCTGGCTTTGGCGTATCAATCCGGTAACGGGCATGACAGGCGACACAATTATTCATCAACGCCGCCAATTGTTTCAATGTATGCGTCGGCAGAAATATAAAATAAGTCAGACCCGCAACATGGACAAAGTTCCCAAGCCTGCCAGCTCAAGCCATATCAATGGATACCCACGTAGGTTATAAGAATATACAAGTACCCGTCTGCCATTTTTTTACGGGCAACTATTATACAACCCGCGCGTCATGCTAAAATATATCCAATATCGCATAACAGGCCTAAAGTATTAATAGTGTCAGACAAAATTCACCGTCAGGAGGCAAGCATGCCCGAAGCACAGTTTAAAAATGAATTAACCGATGAAATTAAGGTATCCCCCGCCGCAGCCGAACAAATGCTGACGATCATGAATAGCGAAGAGGGTATCAATGGCATTCGCATTTTTGTCTCTGGGGGCGGTTGCAGTGGTATGACCTACGGCATGACTTTTGTCGACAGGCCCAGTGACTTTGATGCCGTGCTGAAAAAAGACGACGTTAATATCTACATTGATGCGGTTGCACTGGGCTTCCTGGAAGGGGTGGAAATCGACTATCAGACTGAAGGACTCAACCAGAGTTTTGTCTTCAAGAACGTCTTTGCCAGCACGGGGGGCGGCAATAGTTGTGGCGGTTGTGGCTCCGCCGGTCACTAAGTCTGTTTCAGCCGTGATCTGATCAGGTTTTCCTCTCCCCCTGCCCGTAGAGGATGCCGCCATTTCTCAGCGTGTACTGCTCATCGCCCAGCCCGGCAGCTATCGTATTGCGCCCTATCTTGAGGCTGCCAGGCGCATGGGGCTGGCGGTGCAGATTGCCTCTCGTGGCGAACATTCACTGATTTCTGAAGTTCATGCGGGTCTGCACGTTGATTTTGAAAATCCGCATGGTGCCCTTGCGGATATTCTTCAAGAGGCGGCAAAGACGCCTTTTGCTGCGGTGCTGGGCAGTGATGACAGCACGGTGGAACTGGCAGCCTATGCGGCGGCACGGCTCGGTCTGCCCCACAATCCGCCTGCAGCGGCAAGGTTGACCCGGCGCAAGGATCTGGCCCGTGCACACCTGACCCGCTACGGCTGTACTGTTCCCCGCCACTGGTTAATCAAACTCGAGCAGCCTCTGGACTCACAAATCACGGATATCCGCTGGCCCTGCGTCATCAAACCGCTCAACCTCTCTGCCAGCCGTGGTGTTATTCGTGCCAATGACCGTGCTGAATTTTATGCGGCAGTCGCACGTATTCGCAAAATCATCATACATTCGGTCGATGAATTCGAGCAGCAACATCTGCTGGTGGAAGAGTATATTGAGGGGGTCGAGGTGGCCTATGAGGGCTACCTGCATGACGGCGAATTAACCACGCTGACCATTTTTGACAAACCTGATCCTCTGACCGGCCCTTTTTTTGAAGAAACCATTTATGTAACGCCTTCACAACTGCCTGAGGCTACACAGGACAAAATCATCCTGCGCGTGACCGAGGCCTGTCAAGCTTACGGTCTGACAACCGGTCCTGTGCATGCCGAGCTTCGCATCAATGAAGAGGACGCATGGATACTGGAAGTCGCCTGCCGCACCCTTGGCGGCGACTGTGCCCGCAGTCTGGATCAGGATGATTTCAACCTTGAAGAATTGACATTGGCCCTGGCCATGGGTGAAACGGTGAGAACGCCACCGTGGAAGGATGCCCGGGGGGTGATGATGATTCCGATCAAACAGGCGGGTGTTCTAAGACGGGTCGAGGGTCTGGGGGCAGCACAAAAAGTCGAGCACATTGAAAACATCGACATCATCATACGCGAAGGCCATGAACTCATTCCCCTGCCCGAAGGCAACCAGTACCCTGGTTATATCTTTGCCCGCGCCAAAACACCCGACGAAGTGATTGCAGCGTTACGCAACGCATATGCAAAACTGAATTTTGTCGTTGCACCCGCCATCCGTCTGCACCAACAGTAAGGCCGGTTTATTTCTTGCCGCCGCCGCCACCGCCCTCATGGAACCCCGCAGGCATCTGGCCGTAATCACCTTCAGCAAACAGAAAACCCTGCATGTGTTTTTCAATCAGCTCAAGGTTGCGTACATCGGCCGTTGACAGACCATTTTCATTGATGATAACCGTCAGACGCTCCAGCCACTTTTTCCAGCCTTGTTTGGACACATGGTTATAAATACGCAGTCCGAAATCTCCCGGATGCGGCGGCCTGTCCAGCCCTTCCGCTTCTGCTTTCAACACCACACACTGTACCATTCTTGTCATAATTTACCTCGAAGTTCTGTTTCCAAATAGTTATCCCTTCCGTTCGCCCTGAGCTTGTCGAAGGGTGGCTCTAATCCCTTCCGTTCGCCCTGAGCCTGTCGAAGGGTGGCTCTGATCCTTCTGCGCCTTATCCAAAGGTAGAGCAAAACACCTTACAGGGCCGTTTATTTCTGTTCGTATTTTTTCAATAATACGCCATCATCGCCACAACAGTCAGCGGCGCAAACTTTAAGTTGATGTATCTCTTCCCGGCTGCCATTGAGATAAGCCTCGACAGGCTGATTCTCTTTCGCACAGTCACAGCCCTTATCATTATATACGTAAACATGCTTCAGACCGGCGCGCAACGCGGCATCCCGCGCACTGAACAACACCGCATCATCCGTTTCCGGCAGATGACTTAATTTGTAGGCCGGAAAAAATTTTGTAATATGCCAGGGACTGTTCTCACCCAAATTGTCGCGAATCCAGCAGGCAATGCGGTAATGCTCGGCTGCGTTGTCATTTTTGCCGGGAATGACATTGGTGCGCGTTTCCACATGGATTCCCAATTCATCGGCTTTTTTAATGGATTGCAGTACTTGTTCCACCTTTGCCGGTTTGCAGATGTCCTGATAAAAAGTATCACGCATGCTCTTGATATCTGAACACAGAACATCAATATGCGGTGCAGCCAGTTCCAGCGCCTCATCGGTGACATAACTGTTGGAGACATACACGGTATAAAGTCCGGCTTCATGCGCCAACTGGCTCACGTCCATAAGATATTCAAGCCAAACCGCCGGTTCGGAATAGGTAAAGGCGATGCCCTGCACGTCGGCGCGCAAAGCCGTCTCAACCAGCGTTTCGGGTGCGACCCAGGCGTCAGTGGACTGACCCTTCGCCAGTTCATCAAGCGCTGTCACCCCCCATGAAATATCCAGATTATGACAGCCGCCGCAACGGAAACTACAGCCATAACTTCCCACGGACATAAGCCGGGTTCCCGGACGATAGTGTTTGACAGGCTTGTCTTCGATGACGCCCATTTCAATCGCGGACAAAATGCCATAGGACAGGTTGTACAAAATACCGTTACGATTGACATGCGCCTGGCAGAAACCGCGCTGCCCATGCCCGATCTTGCAGCGCCACAGACACAGATGACAGCGGGCCGTACCGTTATCCAGTTTTTCCTGTAAGCGGGTTTCAACAAGCTGGTACCGGCGGGGGAATGTTTTATGATGATGACTCAACGTGCACCCTGTATTTTTTTTACGTCATAATAAACAAGTGACGATTATTCTAGCAGAAAATCAGCTTCAACTGATCCATTCTGACAAGGAACAGTGATACGTTGCCCCCTGATCGTCAGATCAGTTTTTTGCGCTGTCTGGTATGACAGGGCCTTTATCAGATAGTAAGTATGCCCCTCAATAACACAGGGATAATACCTGCCGCGCTCCTGCATGGCACACATAAAGTTATACATTCTTTTCGCCGTCCAGTCTGTACTCAGCATAAAATCTTCTTTTGCAGGAAAGGACTGATAGCCGGCGCATGTTTCATCCTGCGGCTGCCCCAGACAAAACGGATGTTCGATCTGATCCAGCAAGGCCAGCAGCAAATCCCGACCGGCCTCAGCCAGTTGATAACAAGCTGTAGAATAAGTGATCCCGTCTGCCATGCTAACCCGCTTCTGGGCAAGAACAGATCCTGTATCCAGTTCAGGCGAAACGTAGTGCAGGCTGACACCAAAATCGTCATCACCGTCCCTGAACTGCCAGAACAGGGGATCCGGCCCCCGGTGAGCCGGTAACAGTGAAGGATGCAGGTTGATACTGCCGTGTGCGGGAATTGCGCATATCTCCTCAGACAAACGATGTGAAAAGCAGGAGACAAAAATAACATCGGGCGAATAGCGCCGAATCTGTTCGGTACAGGCAGACCCGTTCGAAGTGCCCTGAATAAGAGGAATACCGTGCGTAAACGCCAGCGACTCCAAAGAAGTGCGGGAAACATCGAACAACGGAAACTCTGGAGCGCGCTCATGGCCGCGATCATCAACGACAATAGCCTGAACGGCATGCCTGGATTCCAGTAAAGCCTGTAGCGGAATCAGGGACAAGGCCGTTGATGAACCGATGTGAACAATATTCATGGTGGGAGACGGGGATGAAAAATGGTCGGGGTGAGAGGATTCGAACCTCCGACCACCGGCACCCCATGCCGGTGCGCTACCAGGCTGCGCTACACCCCGATGTACATTGCTGACGATGTTCCAAAAAAGGGAGACTCTGGAAACGGCGGCCATGATACCTCAGCCACCGCGAAGATGGAATACTTGCTTAACTAAGCGATCTAGCGGGTGAGAATGCCCATGACTTCCTCAAGCCCCATACGAATTTCATGCAGGGTTTCCTTGCTGTTCTTCTGCTCTTCCTTGTTTTCGTCGCTTTCAGAAAGTTGCAGACGCGCACCGCCAATGGTGTAACCCTGCTCATAAAGCAAGGCCCGGATCTGGCGAATCATTACCACATCCTGGCGTTGGTAATAGCGCCGGTTGCCCCGCCGTTTTACCGGCTTAAGCTGGGGGAATTCCTGCTCCCAGTAACGTAGTACATGAGGTTTGACGTTGCACAGTTCACTCACTTCACCAATCGTGAAATAGCGCTTGCCGGGAATGGGAGGTAATTCGTTATTGTTGGTGGGTTCCAGCATACGCCTCTACTCTAGCCTTCAGTTTTTGACCGGGGCGGAAAGTCACCACACGGCGTGCGGTAATCGGGATCTCTTCCCCTGTCTTGGGATTTCTTCCTGGCCGTTGCTTTTTGTCACGCAAATCAAAATTCCCAAAACCAGATAATTTTACCTGTTGCCCATTCTCCAGTGCGCCTCGAATCTCCTCGAAGAACATTTCCACGATCTCCTTGGCTTCGCGCTTGTTGAGCCCAAGTTCTTCAAATAATCTTTCTGCCATTTCGGCCTTGGTCAACGCCATATTTCTTATTCTCTCAATGTAGCCCCAAATTCAGCACCCAGAGCACTGACAACATTACAAATTTCAGAATCCACTTCACTGTCTGTAAGAGTGCGTGAAAGATCCTGTAAGGTCAAGCCCAGCGCGAGACTTTTTCTACCAGAATCAATACCTTCGCCCACATACACATCGAATAGCTCAACATTTTGCAACCTCTTTGAGCCATTTTGAAGAATGCAATCGTGTACTTTCTGAGATTCGACAGCCTCGTCCACCATCACCGCGATATCCCGGCGGATGGCCGGAAATCTGGATAAGGGTGAAAAAACCGGAATCTGGCCCTCTTGCACATAATCCAGAGCCAGCTCAAAGACAAAGACCCGTTGATTCAGTCCCAGAGTCTGTTCAATTTCGGGATGTAACGCCCCAATATGCCCCAATAAATTCCCACTCTGCCTATGATAAATAGCCGCACTTTGGCCTGGATGCAAGGTCGGATGCACTTCTACCCGGAATTCGACATCCTCAATGTTGCCTCCCAGGGTCAATAATGCCTCCACATGCGCCTTGATGTCATAGTAGTCCGCCTTGCGGCTTTCCATGCTCCACTGCGATGGCCAGGCATCACCTGTTAATGCCCCGGCGATCATCATTTTTTGCTGTAATTCAGTATCTTGCATTACAAACTTAAGACCTGACTCGAATAAGGATAACCTATTTTGCTGGCGATTCAAGTTATAAATCACGGCCTGCACCAGACCCGGCCAGAGACTGGTGCGCATCACCGACAGGTCGCTGGAAATAGGATTTAACAAGGTTAGCGGTTCATGTTCCGGATCCAGCAGTGTCTGCATTTTGGGATCGACAAAACTATAGGTAATCGCCTCAAAATAGCCTCGTTGCACCAGGACCTGACGGATTTTCGACATGCTAATCCGGGTTTCACTGCTGGGCTGCATCTGTAAACGAATCTGCGGCCGGGATTCCGGCAAATTGTCATAGCCGTGAATCCGGCCGATCTCCTCGATGAGATCCACTTCAAGTTCAATATCAAAACGAAAAGCCGGTGGCGTGACATGCCAGCCGCCATCAATGGGTTCAACCACCATATCCAGCCCTGTCAGTATTTCCAGGACTTCTTCGCCAGCAACTTTAACTCCCAGCACCCGCTGGATACGCGCCTCACGCAGCACTACCGGCGCTCTGAGGGGTAAATCTTTTTCTTTTATCTGTTCGATGACCGGCCCCGGCCGTCCACCGGCAATGTCCAGCAGCAGCGCCGTAGCCCGCTCCATCGCGTCCCGCTGCAACTCAAATGACACGCCCCGCTCAAAACGGTGGGAGGAATCCGTGTGCAGGCCGTAGTGTCGCGCCCGTCCGGCTATTGCCAATGGATTGAAATACGCGCTTTCGAGGAAAATATCCCGGGTTTCATCGCCGACGGCAGAATCCACCCCGCCCATGATGCCCGCCAGGGCCAGGGGTGCTGCGCTATCCGCAATCAACAGGCTGCCTGGCTGCAATTTGATTTGCCGGCCATCGAGCAGGATCAGGGACTCACCCTCTTTGGCATGGCGAACGATGACTTCACCCGCAAGCTTTTCCAAATCAAAAGCGTGCATGGGTTGTCCCAGTTCCAGCAGAATAAAATTGGTGACATCCACCACCGGTCCCAGGCTGCGCAGGCCGCTACGCCGCAGCTTCTCCTGTAACCAGAGGGGTGTTATCGCGGCGGGATTGATGTCACGGATGATCCGGCCCACGTAACGTGGGCAGTCGGCTCCGGCTTCCAGTTTTACCGGCAGCACATCTTCGATCTCAGACGCGGTCTCAGAAATAACCGGCGGCGTCGGCTTCATCCTGTTCAGCCCGCCTACTTCGCGGGCTATACCGGCAATACTCAGACAGTCGCCCCGGTTGGGCGTCAAACCCAGCTCGATACTGACATCATCCAGTTTCAGGTATTCGCGGATATCGATGCCCACCGGTGCCTCAGGCGGCAACTCCATCAGCCCGTCCGCCCGCTCGGCCAGGCCCAGTTCCTGGCTGGAACAAAGCATGCCGTGGGAAGATACGCCACGCAGTTTGGATTTTTTGATCTTCAGGCCACCCGGTAATTTCGCCCCGACCAGCGCCGCCGGCACTTTCAAGCCGGCGCGGACATTGGCCGCACCGCAAACGATACTCAGGGGATTGTGGTCACCCACATTCACTTTGCAAATGTGTAATCGGTCAGCATCAGGGTGAGCCTCAACGGATAGCACGCCCGCCACCACGACTTTTTCAAATTCGGCCGCCACCGGTTCGATAGCATCCACTTCCAACCCTGCCATCGTCAGCTGATGCGCCAGCGTTTCGGTGTCAATATCGGGGTTGACCCATTCTCTTAACCATTTTTCACTGAATTTCATGTTGCCCTTTATATCTGTAATGGATAATGAACGCAGAGGCGCCAAGACGCGGAGTCGCAAAGAATAAAATGTACAAAAGTTATTTTCTCTGCGTCTTTGCGCCTCGGTGTTCTTTGCGTTTAATAGAACCCTTTATGTTTAAACTACATGTTTAAACTACGGCGGCTATGCGAACTGTTTCAAGAACCTCAAATCATTCTCAAAAAACATCCGTAAGTCGTTGACTCCATAACGAAACATGGCCAGCCGTTCTACTCCAATGCCGAAGGCGAAACCGAGATATTTCTCATCATCGATCTCGACGTGACGCAGTACATTCGGATGCACCATGCCGCAACCCAACACCTCCAGCCAGCCGGTATGACTGCACACCCGGCAGCCTTCGCCGTCGCACATCACGCATTCGATATCCGCCTCCGCTGAAGGCTCGGTAAAGGGAAAATAAGAGGGCCGGAAACGCACAGACAGGTCATCCCGTTCAAAAAACCGGTGCAGAAAGTCAATTAGGATCGCCTTCAGATCAGTGAAGCTGACATTCTCATCCACCATCAGCCCCTCGACCTGATGAAACATGGGCGTATGGGTCAAATCTGAATCACAACGATAAACCCGCCCTGGCGCAATCACTCTTAAAGGTGGTTTACGCCCTTCCATCACCCGGATCTGAACCGGTGAGGTATGCGTGCGCAACAACGTTTTGTCGGCAAAATAGAACGTATCGTGCATGGCCCGTGCGGGGTGGGACTCGGGTATATTCAGGGCTTCAAAGTTATGCTCTTCATCTTCGATCTCAGGTCCCGTCGCCACCTCGAAGCCCATCTGCCGAAACAGATCTTCGACGCGTTCCATGGCCCGGGTTACCGGATGCAGGCCACCACTGGGCAGGCTGCGTCCCGGCAGGGTAACATCCAGGCTTTCGGCTGCCAGGCGGGCATTCAGAGTGTCGGCCTGCAAGCTCTGCTTACGCGCTTCCAGGGCCTGCTGTACGGCTTTCTTGGCGGTGTTGATTGCCTGTCCGGCTTTCGGTCGTTCTTCCCCAGACAAGCTACCCAGTGTTTTCATGCGTTCGGTGAGCACACCTTTCTTGCCCAGATAGCGCACCCGGATTTCATCCAGCGACCTGAGATCAGCACTGGCCCCAATCGCAGCGGTCGCTTCATTAATAATCTGTTCCAGTTCCTGTTGCACGATCATATCCTGTTCAGAATAAAGGGTTATCAATTTTTCACACAAAAAAGGGGAAGACTGACGTTCCCAGCCTTCCCCTAATCTTTTACTGTGCGATTCCACAATCGGCCGAGGCCAATCATAGCGGGAATCCTGTTCCTGATACCGTTACAGGCTCAGTCCGATAGATTAGCCCTGGCTTTTTCGGCTAAGGCCGCAAACGCTGTTTTGTCGAAAATCGCCATATCCGCCAGCACCTTGCGGTCAATTTCAATCGAGGCTTTTTTCAGCCCATTGATCAAACGGCTATAGGATAGGCCACATTCCCGCGCACCTGCATTGATACGGGCAATCCAGAGGGCGCGAAACTGGCGTTTGCGCTGCTTACGGCCGATATAGGCATACTGACCGGCCTTGGTGACCGCCTGGATAGCAACCCGATAGACATTCTTACGACGGCCATAATAACCTTTGGCCTGATCCAGTACTTTTTTATGGCGTGCACGAGCGGTGACGCTGCGTTTTACTCTTGGCATAGTCTCATCCTCCCCTTAGCTGTATGGAATCATTTTGCGTACAGCGGCCGTATCGGCTGCACTGACCGCTTCACCGTTACGCAACTGACGCTTGCGCTTGGTGGTCATTTTGGTGAGGATGTGGCTTTTGTTGGCGTTGCCACGCTTGAATCCGCCGGACGCCCGGCGCTTGAAGCGCTTGAGGGCGCCACTGTTACTTTTCATTTTAGGCATGCTTTTACTCCGCATTGATTAAATAGAATAGTGAATCAGGTATGAAAAGGACCCGGGATCACTTCTTGTTGCCACCTGCTACGGCGGCTGCACTAACATCAAGGATGTCTCTGATTAATTCCGTCCACCCTGAGCTTGCTAATTCCGTCCACCCTGAGCTTGCTAATTCCGTTCGCCCTGAGCTTGCTAATTCCGTTCGCCCTGAGCTTGTCGAAGGGTTCAACCGCGAACAGTGAAATCATCAGAACTTCCTTAAGATTTCTTACAAAGGGTTATTTCCTGTTCGGACCAATCACCATCACCATCTGCCTGCCTTCCAGTCTTGGAAACTGTTCGACGGAACCATAAGTTTCAAGATCCGCCGCCACACGTTTAAGTAGTTGCAGACCCAGTTCCTGGTGAGCCATCTCACGGCCGCGAAAACGCAGTGTGACCTTGGCCTTGTCGCCATTTTCCAGGAACCGCTTGAGATTACGCAGTTTCACGTCGTAATCTCCCTTCTCAGTACCGGGTCGGAATTTTACTTCTTTGATGTGAATTTGCTTTTGCTTTTTCTTTGCAGCATGGCGTTTCTTGTTCTCCTCGAACAGAAACTTGCCATAATCCATAATTCGGCAAACCGGTGGTTTAGCTTCCGGTGCGACTTCTACCAAATCCATTTCCGTATCATCCGCCAGTTGTTGTGCTTCCTGAATAGACAAAACGCCTGCCTGTTCTCCTTCTGATGTAATGACTCGCACTTCCGGTGCAGTTATTTCCGCATTGGTGCGCGTTTTTTTGGTCGCGATATTTTAACCCTCCAAATGACTACGGCCGCGGCTCGCGATTTCTTTCGTGATTTTCCCGGCGAATGACTCTAATGTCATACCACCCAGATCCTCACCCCCTCGCGTGCGCACGGCCACAGTGGAATTTTCGACTTCCCTGTCTCCGGCAATCAGGAGATAGGGTACTTTCTGTAGCGTATGTTCGCGGATCTTAAAGCCTACCTTCTCATTTCTCAAGTCGGCAATGACTCGAATCCCCTGTTTTTGCAGTTTTTCTGCCACGCTCTGCACATAAGTCGCCTGATTATCGGTAATTCCCATTACCACGACCTGATTTGGGGATAACCATAGCGGAAAGGCGCCCGCGTAATGCTCGATCAAAATACCGATAAAACGTTCCAGTGAACCCAGGATGGCGCGATGCAACATCACGGGAACCTGGCGTGATCCGTCCTCGGCCACGTACTGCGCGTCCAGGCGCCCCGGCATATTGAAATCCACCTGAATGGTGCCGCACTGCCAGACTCTATCCAGACAGTCACGCAGGGAAAACTCGATTTTCGGGCCGTAAAACGCGCCCTCGCCTGGCTGTAAATCCCATTCCAGATCCGTGGCATTGAGCGCCGTGACCAGGGCGGCCTCGGCTTTATCCCAGACATCATCCGCACCGACCCGCTTTTCCGGACGGGTGGAAAGCTTGATGATGACATCCTCGAAGCCGAAATCCCGGTACACTTCGAACAAGAGATCGATAAAGTCCGACACCTCACCCTGGATCTGATCCTCAGTACAGAAAATATGCGCATCGTCCTGGGTAAATCCACGCACGCGCATCAGCCCATGCAGGGTGCCGGACGGCTCGTTACGATGGCAGGAGCCGAACTCGGCCATGCGTAGCGGCAGGTCGCGATAGCTCTTTAAGCCCTGGTTATAAATCTGGATGTGACAGGGACAGTTCATAGGCTTGACCGCATACTCGCGGTTTTCCGAATGGGTGGTGAACATGTCATCCTTAAACTTGTCCCAGTGACCAGACTTCTCCCACAACACCCGATCTGCCAGATTCGGCGTACGCACCTCACCATAACCGTGTTGTCTCAGCAGTTTGCGCACATATTGCTCAATCTCCTGATACAGAATCCAGCCCTTGTCGTGCCAGAAAATCATGCCCGGCGCTTCTTCCTGTGAGTGGAACAGATCCAGCTGGCGACCCAGTTTGCGGTGATCGCGCTTCTCGGCTTCCTCCAGCCGATGCAGATAGGCCTTGAGCGCCTTCTTGTCACCCCAGGCGGTGCCGTAAATACGTTGCAGCATTTCATTGCTGGAATCGCCGCGCCAGTAAGCGCCGGCCAGTTTCATCAACTTGAAAGCCTTGATTTTACCCGTGGAAGGCACATGCGGGCCACGGCAGAGATCGGTAAACTCGCCCTGTTTATACAAGGAAAGATCCTGATCCTCGGGGATAGATTCGATAATCTCGGCCTTGTAGTTCTCCCCCCGCTCACGGAAATAACGGAGAGCCTCATCGCGCGGCAGCACGAAACGCTCGACAGGAATATCCTGCTTCACCAGCTCTTTCATTTTTTTCTCAATCACAGCCAGATCAGCTTCGGCAAAGGGTTCATCGCGGGCAAAATCGTAATAAAAGCCGTTATCCACCACGGGACCAATCGTGACCTGGGTTTCGGGAAAAAGTTGCTTCACCGCCTGCGCCATCAGATGCGCAGCGGAATGGCGAATAATGTCCAGCCCCTCTGCGTCCCGCTCAGTAATCAGCGCAAGCGAGGCATCATGGTCGATAACATAACCGGCATCGACAAGCTGCCCATCGACCTTACCCGCCAGGGTTGCGCGCGCCAGACCGGCGCCGATATCGGCGGCCACCTCGATCACGCTGACAGGGTTTTCAAACTCGCGTTTCGAGCCATCGGGGAGTGTAATTACAGGCATAGCAGCACCTTTTCAGCCAGTGGTGGTCCTTACCAAAGACCACATGAGGCGTCATTATTTTCTGGGTTTGCTAGAGACCGGTAAACCCTCTAGCGCATTGACGGGTGTTAAATCTGGATTTCGCAATCGACCCTTAATATAATCAACAGCTTAAAGCGGTTTTAGCGAAAGGCGCACTTTACAGGAATCGGGGTTATCCGTAAAGCTGCCGGCCCGGTAGGGTAGGCAGAATTTTTGTGTCCACGCGGAAACTTGCCTGTTCGAATCAACAACCACCCGCAGAGCGGGTGGTATGATGAAAGCCCCTGGAAGGGGCTATGGTTAACGTTAAACTTTTGCCCACCTCATATTTGCTCCTGGCATTTCTCTCCTCGTTCCTGGCACTTTATATAGCCTTTGTAGGGTGGGCACGGGTTTTGTGCCCACAGGC
>DRJN01000341.1 GCA_011052165.1 Gammaproteobacteria bacterium | reverse complement strand
TTATGCTTATATTTCGTCAGTGCATTACAAAACTTGAGGTTTTTTTACATTTTCTTTACATATGACCTGTCTTTGCTAACAAGATCGATTCGACACCAAATAACAAACAAGCTTTGGCTTATTTGGGTTAATTTAATAGCAGGACAGAAAAGTTAACTGGGTTGTTGTGACTACGTCTTGTCGGGCGGCATGCCATTACAAACAGCCGGGCTGCCACTTGTGAAGCCTGAGAAGGGAGGGGGGGGTACTAAAAAGAAGTCCCGTTCATACGGGTGAGGAATTTTTTTCAGCCTGTCCCGGCCGTTTCGATGTTTTCAATAATGGGGCAGCCGTCTTCGGTGTTGCGACAAAGATTCAATAATAATTGCAATTCATTTTTCAAGGATGACAGTTCTTCCAGCCTTGTTTCGATTTCCAGCAGTTTTACGGCGGTAAGCTGGCGCACTTCATCCCTGGCATGTTGCGGGGCTTGACGCATCTTTAATAACTCTGAAATTTCCGCAAGACTGAAATTCATTTTTTGCGCACGTTGAATAAAACGCAAATGGGAAATATCCTGCTCGGTGTATTGGCGAACACCTGAAACATTGCGTTCTACTGTATTTAAGAGTCCGATTTTCTCATAGTAACGCAGGGTATCCTGCGTGAGTGACAGGCGCTCACTGACGGCACTGATTTTGTAACGCGAGTTATCCATTGCTGTCCCTACATCCAGATATTTACCAACAGAAAATATTCATTGACAAGATAAAGACCGCTAAGGATAAGGATGGTTCCCGCGATGACTTCAAATGTTTTCTGTCGTCGTTGCATAAAACTTAACGATTCCAGCCAGCCCATACTCCAGGCACCAAGAATAATTGGTATACTGCGCCCCAGCGCGAAGGCAAGCAGCAGCAGGAAACCGAAGCCGGGTGAACCAATACTTGCACTGGCCGTCAGCAAGACTAACAAGGCAGGCGTACAAAACGGGCACACCGCCACTGAAAAGGGAATCGCCAGTAAAAAAGCGCCGCCAACACTGCTCACCTGCCAGGCGCGCGCGCTAATCCAGGGTACACGAAGCTTAAGCCAGCCGGGCCAGATTAGACCTAGAAAAATCAGCACCGGCCCCAGCACCAATCCCCACTGTCGTCCTATCGCCGCCCTGACCCACTCCCCTCCCCAGGCTGCCGTCACACCCAGCACCACATGCGTCACCAGCATGCCAGCGACAAAAGCCGCACCCAGTATCAAGGCGCGTTTCGGTTCATGCGCCTTGGTCACATAGGCCAGCATGACCGGAATAGAGGCGAAGGAAACCGGGTTGAAACTGAACACAAACCCCGCCAGAAAACCCAGTCCGAGTCCTGTTAGACTGGCCTGTTCCAGGCTCACCGTTAGCACTGATTCAGAAAGATCAAAGCCTGGCAGCAACAGCACCAGTGCGGCAACATAGAGCAGGCCTGCGGTAAAAAAAGGCGTGCTTCTTGCGAGCTGATCAAGCAGACGTTGATCTTTTATCCCTCTGATGCTGGAAATCATCACCGGCAGGGTAAACAGAGAAGAGAACAGCAGCCCGGCCAGTATCGCAAAAATAATCGAATTGACCTGTATGGACATTCCGGTAACGATTAGAAACAGGGGCAAAGTACAGGCCGGCAGGGTCAGACCCAAACGTACCGGCTCGGGAATAGCATCCGCCTGTGGCCATAAACGATATAATTCAAGATGTGGGACGGGCAGGTAGACAAAACGCGATACGATATAGACCGTCGCGATCAGCGCCAGAATGAGGCTCGGAAAATAGCCGTTCCAGACAAACGGCGTTGTCAGAAACACCGCCAGCGCCAACAGTGTGGACAGAAAAGCGCTGCGTATCAGCCAGAGCAGAAAAACCGGGGTAAATAGCCTGGCCCCGGATTGTTGATGTACTCGCACCGAGAACAGAGTGTGAGTCGCAATCGTGCAGGGTTCATAAAAAGCGAGTAAACCCAACAGAGCCGCTGTGATCAATAAAAGTTCACTCATGTTCCCTTCGGCCTGAGTTGAGCTTCATGAAGCTGAGTTTTACGAATCTGCGCTTCCAGCACGGACTCCAGTTTCCGCGCTGAGGGTAAACGGGTGAATACCAGTTGCCCATCAATGGCAATGGCGGGGGTGGACAATACGCCCAGGCTGACGGCATAGTCCAGCTCCTGCAGAATGTTGACTTCACGCCAGTGTATGCAGTCCTCGCCTTTTTCGAGGGCGATTTTTTTCAGCAATTCACGAGCGTGCTTGCATTTACTGCAACCGGGTGAGGAAAATACTTCCACGTTAATACTCATACGAAATTCCAGATGGCTGAGTGTGGCTAAATACCAGATACTATAACTATATGTTCTGGAGTTGACTCCAGATCAAGTGTTTATTTAAATAATTTTTCAGAGTAAACCCTTGACTCTGTATCTAAGTACGGAGTGTATATTGAACCTTATACGGATAGGAAGTGTCAGAAGTAATACTCGAATTTGATAATCAGGAGCCAGGCAGCATGTCTGAAACCCC
>DRJN01000340.1 GCA_011052165.1 Gammaproteobacteria bacterium | reverse complement strand
TTGCAACAGTATTTGCATGTATTTTATCCCCTCACCCCCACCCTCTCCCATAGGGAGAGGGGGCTATGGTGCAAATACTGTTGCAACGATTAATACCTGTTTACGCCACCTGCCGGTTATCCTGTTTATCTTTGTTTCAGGACTTTTCAGCGTCCGGCCCGCCCTGGCGGTTAAGAAGGCTAATACGACCACGCAGCAAATCAGCAATAGCGAACATCAGGCTCACGAGCAAGGACGCAGGATTTATAACTTCCGTTGTTACTATTGTCATGGCTATTCCGGCAATGCCCACACACTCGCCAGCCGCTTTCTGACCCCGCCGCCGCGTGATTTCACCCATTTGCAGGCACAGTCACCAAGCCGTGAAAGCATGATTGCCAGCGTGCGTGATGGCCCCCCCGGCACCGCCATGGCCAGTTTCGCCAATATATTAAGCACGCGGCAAATCGCCCTGGTCGTTGATTTTGTGCGCAATGAATTTATCCTGCATAAAAGAGAGAACACCCGCTATCACACTGCCGCCAATGGCTGGCCTGATCACGAACGTTACCGCGCCGCCTTTCCCTTTGCTAGGGGTGAGATTGCACTGGATCAAAAACCGGAAACACTTAGCCCTGAACAACGAAAAGGCCGCCAGCTTTTTCTCGATAGCTGTATTACATGCCATGATCGTGCAAAGATCCATGATGAAGGCCCCGAGTGGGAAGCCAGCGCCGTTTCTTTTCCGCGCAACAATACCTCATTCAGTTATCCGAAAGCGGATAGTATTAGCGAAGCCTCAGTCTATGCCCGTCATGATATGGCGCCTGTATCAACATCTCTTAATAAAAGGGAGAAAAAGGGAGCGAAACTTTTTCAGGACAACTGTGCCTTCTGCCATGGCGCCGATGGCACAGGCAAAAACTGGATAGGCAGTTTTCTTGAACCGCATCCGCGAAATCTCACGGATCCGAAAATTATGCAAACGATGACCGTGCAACGGCTCCGGCGCGCCATCGAAGACGGCCTCATCAACACCACGATGCCCGCTTGGAAAAATATATTGAAAAAAAAGGAAGTGGATGCGCTGATAGCCTACATCCATGCCGCTTTTTACCCCCGGCACAGCTACCAGAAGAAATGATTTCAAAGTTTATAGTCAAATTTGCCCGATATTCTTGCCTGGCGCTTTCGCATTGATCTCTGTCACTTCGACCCGCTTTGCCAGCCCCCTCACTGACAGGCCTTAGACCTGCAAAGCACGTTCGTCATAACGGCGATCCGCCTGAATCTTGAGCTTGTTACTGTGAGCAAAATTCATAATAAATTCATAGGCGCCAGGATTGCTCTCTGCAAGTCCCCGCGCCACCACCAGACATTTTTCTCCGGCAACCATGCAGGGCTGCACGCTACGGGCATACCGCAGACGGTGATCAGCCTCAAAACGGGCCAGCGTGGAGGAGATCCGTTCAATCCAATCGCTGGGACGCAGACGGCCACCATCTTCACGCGCACTATGAATCACCAGAATATCTTCTTCTTTACGGGACAAAGTGTTTACCTCTATGCTGGTTAACAAGGGGAGATCCGATTACAATCCGTGTCTAAACAGGCGTCCAAAATATCCGACTATTGGTGAATTTCCACGTTCGTGGTGAGCTTGTCGAACCATGAATGTGGAACGGCAAACCGCTATAATTTAGCATATATATCCTTCGACAGGACTCTCCTGAGCAAAGCCGAAGGGCTTCCTTCGACAGGCTTCCTTCGACAGGCTCAGGACGAACGGTAATCCCTAACCTGGATAAACCACAAGATAAGTACCTTCACGAAATAATTTTCTGCAAAATGCACAGAAAATCATTTCTAAGGTACTAACAGGTATTTGAAACAGTTATTTAGAACTATAGCCCAAATTTTATTAAATGAAACAGGCTTAAATAATGGCTATGCTACAGACCATGATGATGCTGCACGCGGGGCGTTCTCCGGCGTCAGCATCCGGCCCGTCAGGTGATCTCCTTATGGGGGACGACGTACGAGCCAGCCAATCAACCCGTACCGGCCTGCCACACGCATTGATCCGCAAGTATGACTGAACAACACAGGCTCCCTTATATTGGCCGTTTTGCCCCTTCCCCCACCGGCCCCCTGCATCTCGGCTCCCTGGTCGCCGCGCTCGGCAGTTATCTCCAGGCGCGTTCCCACCAGGGACGCTGGCGGCTAAGGATCGAGGATGTCGACCCACCCCGTGAAGCACCCGGCGCGGTCAGATCTATTCTGAAAACACTGGAGGCTTATGGTTTTGAATGGGACGGTCCGGTTACGTACCAAAGCCAGCGCCATGCCCTCTATGAAGATGCGCTATCCCGGCTCCGGGACAGAAATTGTCTCTATGCCTGTCACTGTAGCCGTAAAATAATAGCTGAAACCCACCCCGGCGACGAACCACCGCGCTATCCGGGAACCTGCCGGAACAAGGATCTGCTTCATGAGCAGAGTACGACACCTCGTAGTCTGCGTCTGCGCACTGAAGACACGGCCTTGAGCTTCAACGATCTTATTGAGGGCCTTATAAGTCATAATATTTATCAGGAAAATGGAGATTTTATTCTTTTCCGGCGAGATGGTTTTTATGCCTATGCGCTGGCCGTCAGTATTGATGACATGCAGCAGGGGATCACTGAAGTGGTACGCGGCAATGATTTGCTGGATACCACTGCCTGTCAAATTTACCTTATACAACAACTCGGTGGAACAGCACCCGGCTACGCCCACCTGCCTGTCGTCAACAATACCGAGGGTAAGAAGCTGAGCAAGCAGAGTGGCGCTCAGCCCCTGCCATTCACCCGGCCGGCTAAACAACTCTGTCACGCTCTGAGCTTTCTCGGCCACTCTCCGCCGCCTGGGCTGGCGGAGGTGACAGTGGCTGAATTCTGGCAATGGGCGCGCCAAAACTGGCAATTAAAGCAGGTACCGACAAAGCCCATAAATATATCGGCGCTGCCAGTCTGAACTGTTTAAATGGCGGATTAGGTGTTACTATTTATTCAAGCTAATCGATGAACGGGAGGTAGGCGGGATCATGGCGAAAACGGCACAGCAAATAAAGCCCGACGCAGATTCGGCCTTCATCGCAACATTCTGCGGCTCCTTTACCAGTATGCTGCGCT
>DRJN01000339.1 GCA_011052165.1 Gammaproteobacteria bacterium | reverse complement strand
TCTCACTCAATTGTGGCTCTGTGCCACCCAGCAGCGAAAGACGCCGGGCGCTTTCACGCTGAATCAGGGCTTTCAGGCTTTCGCGTAACAGAGCCGTTTTCTCTTTTACCCCTGTGAGACGAACCGCTTCTTCAAAAAGTTGATCATCAATATTCAACGTGGTTCGCACAGTCATGCACCTGTTTGCATATAATTCATACATAAGCATATGCATGAATTATGCATTAGTCAATCATCAAACAAAGATCAGAGCACTCATTCCGGCTTACCTGACAGAGAAAATTGAGTCAAGCATTAATCTTTTCATAGGGGTGGGCATTGGAGCATTCTGGGCCATCACTGAATGCTTCGTCGCGAGTCCATATAAGACTTCAATACTTCCGGCACCATAATGCTGCCATCTTCATTCTGGTAGTTTTCCAACACCGCCACCAGGGTGCGGCCGATGGCCAGTCCGGAACCATTGACGGTATGCACCAATTCCGGCTTGGCGGTATCCGGATTGCGCCATCGGGCTTTCATGCGCCGCGCCTGAAAGTCTTCAAAATTACTACAGGATGAAATCTCGCGGTAAGCCTGCTGGCCTGGCAGCCAGACTTCCAGATCGTAGGTCTTGGCGGAAGAAAAGCCCACGTCACCCGCGCAAAGCGTGACGACCCGATAAGGAAGTTGCAGCCGCTTCAGGACTTCCTCAGCATGGGCGGTGAGTTCCTCCAGTGCCGCATAGGAATCCTGCGGACGCACGATTTGCACCATCTCGACTTTCTCGAACTGGTGCTGGCGGATCATGCCGCGCGTGTCCTTGCCGTAGGATCCCGCTTCACTGCGAAAACAGGGTGTGTGGCAGACGAATTTACGCGGCATGTCATTATGGTCAACGATCACATCACGCACGATATTGGTCACCGGCACCTCGGCGGTGGGGATCAGGTAGAGGTCGTGTTCATGGCGCAGCTTGAACAGATCGTCTTCGAATTTTGGCAACTGGCCAGTGCCGCGCAGGCTGTCGGCATTAACGATATAGGGAACGCAGGTTTCAGTATAGCCGTGTTCCTGCGAGTGCAGGTCCAGCATAAACTGAATCAGGGCGCGATGCAGCCGGGCAATACCGCCGCTCATAACAGCGAAGCGCGAGCCGGTAATTTTGACGGCGGTTTCAAAATCCAGCAGGCCGGTAGCTTCACCCAGATCCACATGATCGCGGACTTCGAAATCAAACTTGCGCGGCTCACCCCAGCGACGGATTTCCAGGTTGTCCTCTTCGTCCCGACCATCGGGCACGCTCTCGTGCAAAAGATTGGGCAGACTCATCAGCAGATCATTCAGCTCGCGTTGCACCTGCACCAGCTTTTCTTCATTGGCCTTGAGCCGGTCACCTAATGCAGACACGGCGGCAAAAAATTCCGCGGCGTCTTCGCCTTTGGCCTTGGCCTGGCCGATCGCTTTTGACTTTGCGTTACGCTCGCTTTGCAACTGCTGGGTGTCTACCTGTAACTGTTTGCGTTGTGATTCCAGTTTTTCAAACAAAGCCGTATCGAGGGTATAACCGCGACGCGCAAGACGCTCGGCGCAGTTTTGTAAATCGTTGCGTAACAGTTTTGGATCTAGCATGCGGGTCCCTGGAAATTTTATCTGATCGTTCGTGGTACGACAGGTTAGTGATGGACAAATTATACTGTAATTGATTTCAAATATATGGCAACTCAGCCCGGCTTGCCTGCTTTTTTGTCCAGGTCGCGCAGATGGGCCAGTTTTTCCGCAATTTTAATCTCCAGTCCCCGGGGAACCGGATCATAATAATGCTGTTCACCCATTTCTTCGGGGAAATAGCGTTCTCCTGCTGCGTAGGCTTCCGGCTCGTCATGGGCATAACGATACTCACGACCGTAGCCCAGCTCTTTCATCAGCCGGGTGGGCGCATTGCGCAGATGCACGGGAATTTCGGCCGAACCGGCTTCCTTCACCTGCGCCGTGGCCTGATTGTACGCCTTGTAAACCGCGTTGCTCTTGGCGGCACAGGCCAGATACAAAACCGCCTGGGCCATCGCCAGTTCCCCCTCCGGACTACCCAGGCGCTCCTGCACATCCCAGGCATTAAGCGCCAGAGTCAGGGCGCGGGGATCGGCATTGCCAATGTCTTCGCTGGCCATACGCACCATGCGCCGGGCAATATATAAAGGGTCACAACCACCATCGAGCATGCGTACCAGCCAGTACAGGGCCGCGTCCGGTGCAGAGCCACGCACCGATTTGTGCAGCGCGGAGATTTGATCATAAAAAGCCTCGCCCTGCTTGTCGAAACGGCGCAGGCCGGTGGACAGTACATCGTTAAGCACCGCTTCGCTGATGATCTGTTCGCCTTCTTTTTCAAGACTGAGATCAGCGGCGATCTCCAGCAGATTAAGGCCTCGCCGGGCGTCACCATCGGCCATCTGCGCCAGACGATAGATCAAGGCATCCTCTATCTTGATCTTGCGCCGGCCAAGACCGACCGTCTCATCCTCTAATGCCCGTTTGAGCACCGCAACCAGATCCTCCGCCTGCAGAGACTTAAGCACATAGACCCGGGCGCGGGACAACAACGCATTGTTCAACTCAAACGAGGGGTTTTCCGTAGTCGCACCGATGAACGTAATCGTGCCGTCTTCCACAAAGGGCAAAAAAGCGTCCTGCTGCGACTTGTTAAAACGATGGACTTCATCCACAAACAAAATACTGGCGCGGCCCTGTAGTTTGAGCATCCTGGCCTGCTCCACCGCCTGCCGGATATCCTTGACCCCGGAGAGCACGGCGGAGAGACTCAAAAACTCCGCCTCGCAGTAATGCGCAATCAGGCGCGACAGGGTGGTCTTGCCGGTGCCCGGCGGCCCCCAGAAAATCATCGAATGCAGCCGCCCCGACTCGATGGCCTGACGCAGCGGCTTGTCCTGTCCCAGCAGGTGAGACTGTCCGGCAATGTCACCCAGGCTCTGCGGACGCATGCGATCCGCCAGTGGCCGCCATGCGACAGCCTCCTCATTGAAAGCCGTGCTGGAAGAAATAAATAAATCGGGGGCGTCAGTCATTTTTGACCAATAATATCGACGCCTTTGGGGGGGGTAAACTTAAATGTCTTGTCCGCGAGCGGGATGTTCACTTTCATGTGATTAAATTTCAGGCGCGTGGTCTGACCAAAACTATCGAGCATTTCCATTTTTGTCAGTGTATTATTTTTAAACGCCAGAAACACCGACTCAAAACCGGCATCGTCCTGCCTGGGCGTGAGCCGGTACCAGTCTGCACCCTGCTTTTTTTCCAGGTGACTGACCTGATAATTATCATGCAGGAGTTTCACACTGCTCAGGATCATGGCGGGTGAGTTCGCCAGCGCTTTAGTTTGTGGTTTCACAATAATCTGTTCCAGATCCTCATCATACGACCAGAGTTTTTTGCCGTCGGCAACATACAGCTGTTTATAAGGCTTAAAGTATTGCAGGCGGAATTTGTCCGGCCGTTCAACCTGGATGCTGCCATGACTGCTCTGTATCAGTTTGTGGTCAGTATCAAACTGTGACTGATTGAAGTCGGCGCTGAAGTTGCGGGTGTGCGCAAAAAAATCATTCAGCGAACTGGCCTGCGCCGCTGATAGCCCGAGCAGGCACAGGTTGAGAATAATAACAACACGGGTAAAGAGAGGTTTGATCATGGGCTACTTATAATAATAAGGAATTTAATAAACTACCCGTTGCAAGCAAACGTGCGTGTCGATGGGTTTTGCTCCGCTCTACCCATCCTACTGTTTTTCGCTGCAAACAGCGGGGAATAACACCCAAAGAGATTGATTATCCGTGTTTATGGAGGAGACGAGTTAATCTTTCGGGGGCGGCGGTGCCAGCACTTCACGGTTGCCGTTGTTCTCCAACGACCCGACGATGCCAGCCATTTCCATGGCTTCCACCATACGTGCGGCACGATTATACCCTATTTTCAGACGTCGCTGGACGCCCGAGATTGATGCTTTGCGGGTTTCGGTGACAATTTTCACCGCTTGATCGTAGAGGGGATCGGATTCCGAGTCCGCCGCCATGGCCGCTGCACTACCGGCATCCGACTCATCAGTCCCGGCCAGCACTTCTTCGACATACTGAGGCTGACTGTTTTTCTTCAGTTCTTCCACTACATTGTGGACTTCGTGATCATCCACAAAGGCACCGTGAATGCGCGTTGGCACCGCGGTCCCGGCAGGCATATAAAGCATGTCGCCGTGACCCAGAAGCTGTTCCGCCCCCATTTGATCCAGGATAGTGCGGGAATCCACGCGTGAAGAGACCTGGAAAGCGATACGCGCCGGGATATTGGATTTAATCAGGCCGGTCAGCACATCCACCGAAGGCCGTTGGGTGGCCAGAATCAGATGGATCCCGGACGCGCGGGCTTTCTGGGCCAGACGGGCGATCAGCTCTTCCACTTTCTTGCCCACCAGCATCATCATATCCGCCAGTTCATCCACCACCACCACGATATACGGCAGGGTTGAAAGTTCCTGCGCCGGCAGTGCTGAATCTTCCGGATGCAGGGGATCGAGAATGGGCTTGCCGGCATCGCTGGCTTCTTTCACCTTGCGGTTATAACCGGCGATATTGCGCACCTTCAGCGCCGCCATTAAACGATAACGATTATCCATTTCCGCCACACACCAGCGCAGGGCATTGGCCGCTTCCTTCATGTCGGTGACCACCGGCGCCAGCAAATGCGGAATACCATCATAAATAGACAGCTCCAGCATTTTGGGATCGATCATGATCAGCCGGACTTCATTGGGCGTGGCGTTATACAGCATACTCAGGATCATGGCATTGAGCGCCACTGATTTGCCCGCGCCGGTCGTGCCTGCCACCAGCAGATGAGGCATGCGCGCCAGATCCACCACGGTCGGCTGCCCATTGATATCCTTGCCCAGCGCCAGCGTCAATGGTGATCGCGCATCGGCAAACTGGGCGGCTTTCAGATTGTCGATCAAGCGCACAATCTCGCGCTGCTCATTGGGAATTTCCAGACCCACGGTGGTCTTGCCCGGAATCACTTCGACCACACGCACGCTGATAGCCGACAGCGCACGGGCCAGATCCTTGGCCAGATTGGTGATCTGACTCACTTTTACACCCGGCGCCGGTTGCAGCTCATAGCGGGTAATCACCGGCCCCGGGTGCACGGCGACGACCTCAACCTGTACCCCGAAATCCTGCAACTTCAACTCCACCTGACGGGAAATAGCCTCCAGCGCTTCTCTGGAAAGGGTGTATTTTCCCGGCTTTGACTCATCCAGCAGGGACAGGGACGGTAACCGGCTATCGCCCTCGGTAACAAACAGAGGGATCTGTTTTTCCTGTTCGACCCGGCGACTTTGTTTAATCACTTTTTCGGGCGTTTTAATCACCGGTGCCTTGCGATCAACCCGCACCGGTTCGCGGCGTTTTTCCACCTGAATGCATTTCGCCAGCCGGGCTTTCTGACGCCGGGCCAGCCAAATCTTCAGCAACAGGGTCAGCCCTGCTCCCAATCCTGCGCGCAAAACCAGAAGCAGACGCGCTAGCCCATCCGCCAGCAGCAGGGTCAGGCTGCCGGTAGCATCGATCAGTTTGATCCAGGAAAGATTGACAAACAGCGTCATACCGCTTGAAAACAGCGCCAACAATAACAGGGTGGCACCGATGAGGTTGAACGCTCCTTCCATTTGGCGACCCACCAGATCGCCCAGAATGCCGCCTGCATTCACTGGCAATAGGCTAATCACGGAATTGTCATGCAAACTGGCCAGCCCACAGCCTGCAATCAGGGTCAGGACAAAGCCGCCCAAACGCAACATGAACCCCCGAATATCAAAGGGAGTGGATTCTTCCCGCTCCCGGCCCTGATAAAGTTGCCAGCCGACAAAACCCACCATCAGCGGAAACAGATAAGCCAGATAGCCAAACAGGGTGAGAAAAACATCGGCGAACCAGGCGCCGGTCGGCCCCCCCAGATTGGCCACCTGCGCACCCGTGTCTGCCGCACTGTGCGTCCAGCCGGGATCCGCAGGCTGGTAACTGAACAGGGCGAGAAAAAAATACAGGGCGCTGAAACCAAAAATAAGCAGGGCGCCTTCGCGCAGGCCACGGCGTAGATGGCCTGCCAGAGGCGCACGCACAGCCAGTTTTTGACTTGCCTGGGACATATTTAAACCTGAATATTAGATAAAAGTTCTAAACACTTAATTATATAGAATATTTATATTTTATTATCAGGTGTTTTGCAAGCTGAAAAGACGAATTTTTCCCTCTGAAACATTGATGCCGGCGGTTAGATCCGGCTGTTTTTCCCAGCCTGCCTCACACAGCCGCAGAATATAGGGCAATAATGCCGCTGACAGCACCTGAGAGGCCGTGCGCGGCACCGCCCCCGGCATATTGGTAACGCCGAAATGCAGCACCCCTTCCCAGTGGAAAGTAGGGTTTTCATAATCGGTCGGCCGGGTGGTTTCGATACAGCCGCCCTGATCCACCGAAATATCAACGATAACACTGCCCGCGCGCATTTGCTTAACCGTATCGGCACTCACCAGATGCGGCGCTTTTTCACCCGGGATCAGCACCGCACCGATGAGCAGATCAGCCCGGCAGGCCGCATCATGGATACTTTGTTTAAACGGATGCAAGGCCGTAACGTTGCCGCCCAGGGCGCGCATGCGTTCGAGTTTCTCGCGGCTGCGAT
>DRJN01000338.1 GCA_011052165.1 Gammaproteobacteria bacterium | reverse complement strand
CCCACCAGGAAGAAGGACAACCCCAGAAGAACATAGAGAAAACCCAGCAACACCTGCTTCAGATGCGGCACAGGCTGGCGAATAACCAGGAACTGGAACCCAAAAATAATGACCACGATCGGCAACACATCGAAAGCCGTATCGAGTGTAATACTCAGTAATTGCAGAAAAAAATGGCTCACCGCATCATACCGAACAGCATAACAAAAATCATGGGCGTCAACGACGCAAAAGCAATCAGACCGAAGCCGTCCACCATAGGATTTCGGCCCTTGATACTGGAGGCCAGCCCCACCCCCAGCGCGGTCACCAGTGGCACAGTTATGGTGGACGTGGTGACCCCACCGGAATCATAGGCAATACCGATGATGTCATCCGGCGCAAAGAACGTCATGATTACCACACCGATATAACCGCCGACGATTAGATATTGAACAGGCCAGCCGCGCAGGATCCGCAAGACTCCGATGATCAGGGCAATGCCCACGGAAAAGGCCACCGTCAACCGCAAACCATCCGCATAGCTCTCCTTCGCCTGCACAGTGTTCGCCACCACCCCGGCCGCGGCCGCGACATCAGCGGCTTTATTGGCCACCGCAATCAGCGCCGGCTCAGCAATGGTCGTACCAAAACCCAGAGCAAAGGAAAATGCGAGTAGCCAGAACAGGCTGCCCTTGCGGGCAAAAGCATAGGCCATGGACTCACCGATGGGAAACAGCCCCATCTGCAAACCCTGTACAAACAGGCTCAGGCCAATCACCACCAGCAGGGCGCCACTGAGAAGCTGAAAAAGATGAGGAATGGGCTGGTGCAAAACAACAATCTGGAAAAAGGCAATAACCAGGATGATAGGATATAAATCCCGCAAACTCAGATACAGCGTTTTGAAAATACTGATGAGGGTGTTCTTCACATGCTGACCTGGTTAACTTCCATGGAAGGGAGATATCAATCGTTGCATAAGTATTTGCATGTATTTTATCCCCTCACCCCAACCCTCTCCCAGAGGGAGAGGGGGCTATGAGGCAAATACTTATGCAACGATTAATACACGGGGGAAACAATAGCAATTTCAGGAAAATATTGACAGATCTCCGGCTCCGGGTATGCTTAAATATGGTTCTGCAAGTTTCTTTTTTAATTGACATCAGGAGTTACCCCATGCACAAATGGCACTATTCGACTCACGTTATCAAGGCCCTGATGCTGGCGGGCTTTACTTTACTCATTTTCGGCTGTTCCGGCAAAACGCTGGTAGAAAGCGATCTGGGCATGAGTGAGGCTCCTGACTGGGTTAATCAGGGCACCCAGTACCTGAATAACAACAAAGGCAGACTCTTTCACGGTGTTGGCGAAGCGCCGGTCATGGGCGATGCCTCCTTGCAGAAATCCACTGCCGACAACCGCGCCCGCGCTGAAGTTGCCCGCATATTAAGTTCTTATCTCGATGTTGCCAGCCAGGACTATAGCGCGGCCTCAGGAACCGGCAAGGACGCAGCAGCCCAACAATCGGTCTCCCGTGAAATCAAAAATCTTACCAAAATAAATCTTTCAGGGGCGCGAATCATCGGCCGCTGGAAAGATAAGAAAAGCGGCACCATTTATTCCCTCGCCGAACTGGACATGAAATATGTAAAAGAAGTGATGAAAAATGTCAGGCACATGAATCAGGATCTGCAACGTTATATCAACGGCCATGCAGAGAATATCTTTGACAGGATTTCGTCCAGGTAAACCGCCCTCTATTGGAGAACAGATATATGCTTATCAGAAAATTTAAACTGGCAGCTCTCGCTATTTTTATTATCCTGGCCGTCACAGCCTGTGCGACTCAGGTCCAACGCGTCGCTGTCAATAAAGACATTGATCTAAGTGGTGCCTGGAACGATACCGACTCACGCATGGTCTCCGAAGCAATGATCAAGGACATGCTGGATCGTCCCTGGTTCAGAAATTATGCCCGCAAACATAACCGCCAGCCGGCAGTCATTGTAGGTAGGATACGCAACCTCAGTGATGAGCATATTAATGTCAGAACTTTCGTTTCCGATATTGAACGCGCCATGATTAATTCCGGCCAGATCAATTTTGTGGCTTCGAGTAATCAGCGAAAGGAAATCCGCTCGGAGCGCAAAGATCAGGACATCAATGCCAGCGAATCAACCCGCAAGGCGATGGGTCAGGAAATGGGGGCGGACTTTATGCTCAAAGGCAGCATCAATACTATTGTCGATATGGAAGGCAAAACCCAGCTCCGCTACTATCAGATTGACCTCAACCTGATCAGTCTGGCCAATAACCGGATGGTTTGGCTGGGGCAGAAAAAAATCAAGAAGCTAATCAAAAACAGTCGCTTGCGCTTTTAATCAAACCGCCGACTCTGTCATGTTGATGAGAGAAGGACAGAGCCTGCGCACCATACCCGCCATAGCCATGGCGGGTATATTCCTGGTTCTTGGCGGCTGCGCCACTTACAGCCAGTCCTTTCGCGCGGTGGAGCGCAATCTGCTGAAGAATGATCCAACCGGCGCCCTCCAGGCTCTTGAAAAACAGCCCCGCAGTAGCCGGGATCAGTTTCTCTATGTCTGCAACAAGGCTATGCTTTTGCGCATGCTTGGCAAGTTCAAACAAAGCAACGAGGAAATCAAAAAAGCCAAGGCCATCGTGCAAAAATACTCGGCTATCAGTGTTTCCGAGCAAACCTCGTCATTTATTATCAATGACGCCACACGCACCTATATTGGTTCACCGGTTGAACAAATCATGCTGAACGTTTACGCCGCGTTGAACTACCTGCAAATGAACGATCTAAATGGTGCGCGGGTCGAAATTTTGCAGGAGGATATTCGCCTGCGGGCACTGATGCAGGACGATCCGGACAGCCCCCTCAGCGTCGATCCCTTTGCCCGCTATCTCAGTGGCATCATCTATGAAGATCTTGGTGAATGGAGTGACGCCATGATCGCCTATCGTAAAGCCTATCAAGCCTACCAAAAACATGCTGCACTCTATGGAATCGCCATACCACAACAACTTAAACGCTCACTGATCCGGATGGCCGACAAAGTTGGACTGTATAATGAACGTCGGAAATATGAACAGGAATTTGACCTGCACCTTGCCAATTTACAAAAAGGGATTCAGAATACCAGCGAGCTGGTGTTTATTTTCAATAATGGCCTGGCGCCCATCAAACGTGAATCAAGTGTACAGGTTATCGAACCCAAATCCGGGCATATGATTCGCATTTCTCTGCCCTACTATGAGAAACGCAACACTCCGGTGGCCTACGCCCGCCTGTATCTGCAAAGCGTTCGCCCACACCTGAAAAATGTCCCTAAACTTGTCACTAAAACCGAAAAAGTGGAAGACATCAGCAGCCTCGAAATTGAAACCCTGAAATCACAAATGGCAGCCATTACCGCTCGCGCCCTGGCGCGTGCGGTAGCCAAAGATAAACTATCAGATGAGGCCAGCCAGCGAAACGGCCTGGCTGGCCTCATTGTCAATATTGCCGGAGTGCTGACTGAGCGCGCGGATACGCGTAGCTGGCTGACGCTGCCTGCACAAATACAATGCGCCCGATTGAAAGCGCCTGCTGGCCTGTATTCTGCCCATGTAGAGCTACTGGACCACAATAATAATATTGTTCTGCGGCGCAACCTCGGAAAAATCAAACTGACCACCGGGCATAACGATTACTTATCATTTCGCTGGACATCGATCGAGGCCACCACGAGGAACTAAACATGCGTAACATATTTTTTTCTTTTATTATTCTTGGTTTTCTAATCAATGCAGGCTGCGCTGGCAGAGGCCCAATCCAGCCGCCTGACTGGGTTAACGGCAATAGCAGCAAATACCCATCGTCCCAATACCTGAGCGGCAAAGGACAGGCCAGGTACCAGGCTGTCGCCCGCGACCGCGCACGCGCCGATCTCGCCAAGGTTTTCGAAGTCAGCATCCAGGAACAAAGTGAAGACAAGAGCCAGTCCAACCGCCTGTTCCAAAATGGTAAGACCCGTTTAAAGCTTTCAAGCCGCGTCAGCCGGAATATTTCCACTCACACGGATCAGATTATTTCGGGAATTGAAATTGCCGGCACCTGGCAGGACAAAACCAGCAAGCAGTTCCATGTACTCGCCGTGCTGGACAGGATGAAAGCGGGTAACATCCTGCGCGACAATATCAACCGGCTCGACAATGTGACGGCTAGTGCCATTCGCCAGGCGCGACAGGATAACAACCTGCTGCGCAAAATCGCGCTTGCGCATACCGCCCTGCAGGCGCAGCTCGAACGCAAAATTTATAACGACCAACTGAAGATTGTGGACTATTCCGGCCGTGGACTCAGCAGCCCCTACACGCTGGCGACCCTGGCCAGTGATCGCGAGGCCCTGTTACAACGCATGAGCATCCGCACTAAAATCAGCGCCGATCCTCTTGGCGGCCTGGATGAGATACTCAAGGGAGCCGTATCCGCTGCCGGCTTTGGTCATGCCAGTAAGGCCGGGGAAGGATATGTCCTCGATGCAAAACTCACGCTAAATGAGACCCGGGATGCGCAGGGCTGGTACTGGCAGCGTGGCACCCTGGAAATCAGTCTCCGTCAAGCCGCCAGTCAGCAGGTGCAGGGCAGCAAGCGTTGGAATATAAAGGCGTCTGCCCAGGATCGGGCCATGTCCAAAAAACGGGTGCGTGACCAGATTGATAAAGTACTGAAAAAAGAACTGCGTCAGACCATTATCGGCTTTGGTTCAACAGCGTCACCATAATTCAAGGTTGATGGGTTTCACTTCGTTCTACCCATCCTACGGGTACATTTTAAAGAGTAGGATGGGTAGAGCGGAGGGAAACCCATCATTATATGACCCCCACGTCTTACTTTACCCGGCTCACAAAATTTCAACACATGCCTTCTTTACCAACTCCACCTCCCATTGAAACCATTCGCACGCAATGCGCTCAGGCGCTGGCCGAAGATCTTGGCCCCGGCGGGAATGATCCCAGCGCAGCACTGATCCCTGAAAACAAAATCCTGCATGGCGAGGTCATCTGCCGTGAAACAGCGGTCATCTGTGGCCGTCCCTGGTTTGATGAGGTCATGCATCAGCTGGATCAGGATATCGACATCGACTGGCGGATTGACGAGGGGCAGCATGTGGATGCCGGTACGGTTCTCTGTTCCTTGCACGGTTCGGCGCGCCATCTTCTGAGTGGCGAACGCACGGCGCTGAACTTTCTGCAGACCCTGTCGGCCACCGCCAGCCAGACGCACGGCTATGTCGAGGCCATCGCTGGCAGCGGTACACAGTTGCTCGATACCCGCAAGACCCTGCCCGGCCTGCGGCTGGCGCAGAAATACGCGGTACGCTGCGGCGGCGGCGCCAATCACCGCATCGGCCTGTTCGACATGATCATGCTAAAGGAAAACCATCTCATCGCCAGCGACTCGATCACGCAAGCCGTAAAACGGGCCAAAAAACAGCGTCCTGGTATGGCTATAGAAATAGAAGTCGAAACGCTGGAAGAACTTCAGCAAGCGCTGGATGCCGATGTCGCCCGTATTTTACTGGATAATATGGATCTTGAAAGCCTGCGCACGGCGGTAAAACTGGCCGCCGGACGTACCCCCCTGGAAGCCTCAGGTGGGGTTGAGCTGGAAACGATTCGGGACATTGCCCTTACCGGGGTGGATTATATTTCAACCGGTGCCATTACCAAGCACGTACGGGCCATTGATCTGTCTATGCGCTTCTATAAGCGGTGATTACTTAACGCCTGGTGAACGCATTTCAAAAATCAGGAATTCTTTTTTCGCCATCCATGTTTCACCCAGACGCACGGGGATCCGGTTACCTTTTGAGCGTATCAGCCAAAATGGCGTGCCCGGTACAAAGTCGCAGGTCGGATTCACTATAAGATACCACCGATCATTCAAATCCTGATAAATGATAATGGCCCTGCCTTTATCGGTTCCCTTTTGGGATTGATCAAACAAAAAAGCGGCTTCCGCATAATTGGAAAGACAACGCAGGGCCACTTCAGCAAAACCGTCATCATAGCGCTGTAACCGCACGACAACCCCCAGTGTGGGTTTGCGAATGTTATCTTCAGGCAAAAAAGCCATCAACTGACCCAGTTGCACCGGGTTACTGAAGTCTGTTTCCCGCGTGCGCAACAGCATACCGCCGGTACTGAAATTGACCATGCGCCAGATTGAGTTCATGTGCAGATCATCCCCTTCAGCAAAGGCTGAAGAATGCTGTAGCAGAGTATCCTCAAACTGTCGGGATCGCATGACTTCCTGGAGATCATGGCGGGTGAGTTCGGTCAGCAAAAGCATCACTTTATTCTTGCCAAAATAGACTTTCAGGGCATCATCAGAGAAAACAGCATGCCGCCGCTGTTGACGCTTACGCGGCTGCAAAGCCAGCAGCATCATGTCGAGGATAGGAACGCGTTCTTCCTCATTCATGCGTTGCAGGGGACGACTCAGTTTGGAGGCATCAAAATCCGAGATAAAATTCATTTTCGCGATGGTCTCATGATCCTTTACCAACGCATGACAGAGAAGAGAAATATCAACCTGCACCGCAGGTTGATGTTCCTTTGCCGGACGATCAAAACGCAAAGCCATATCCTGATACATATCGGTATAGAGAAAACCCGAATTTAGTTCCCGGCCATCATCCTTTATCATTTTCAGTCCGCTGCCATCAAGATAATCAAGATAAGCATCTGGCAGATGAAACATTCGGGTCGGCCAGGTGCTCACATCCATCAGACCGAACAACTGAATGGAGAGATAAAGCCTGGACACACTGCTGTTGAGAAAATCCTTACGGCTATCCCTGGCGGAGCGTTCGGAACGAATCCCCACGCTGCCATGCAGTTTATAGGGTTCATCCACGGCATGATGCAGCAGGAGGGAAAACAGCAACTGGTTACAGTTCTGCCATTCATTGCGCGTCAGCTTTTGGTAACGTAATGCGCGGATACGCTGCAACAGCATGAATATTTCCATCAGCCTGAAACCAGCCGCGCTTAATTTAGCGGACAGCTTTCTGAAACGCCGGGGGACGGGAGTAAACAAATCCCCGAAATAGCGCATGTATGAAATAGACAGTTGTTCCAGCACCTTGACACTGACTGTCAGGGTTAAACGACGCTCCTTATTTTCCGGCAGGCTGCTTTCCAGACCCTGATATTTCTGATACCAAATGGCCAGTGCAGGATAAACCTGCACCACAATCATATTTGAAATTTCCAGCCGCAACTCCGGCTTAAGCTGCATCATATTCAGAGCGCTAAGAATACTGACGGCTTCTTCCAGCATACGTGTCGGAAAAGGTTGAAGCTGACCCAGCTTTTTATGATATAGATCGACGCTGATTTCTTTTCTGCCGGGATGGCGGTAGGAATGCGGCAGATTACTAAACCTGGCATAGGGTGCCTTAAACGGATCATGTTTGTCCGCCCGGATTCCCGGCGCCCCCGTTTTTTTTATGAAAAAACCCATTTGTTAACCCGAACACCTGTAGTCCAACAAGGCTGATCCTTAAATGTGCCGACTATTGCAACTGCCGATTCTCACTGCTTTGCAAACCCACAGTTCATGCCATTATTCATCTGTGTTTCGACCACGTGTGTTTGTCAAAGTTGATCAGGCTGTTCTTTGAGCCTTGTTACTTGTAATTATCCGGCAATGAGAATAATTTATTTCTGTATGAGCGGAATATCTTGTGATTCTACCGGAATCTGCGCAGAGGTGAAGCGTATTTCTTTGGTGAATTTCTTTAGTCAGGGATGCTGACACAACCGCGTATCAAGGTATAATTCTTTATTCTTCATCATGTTTTAGCGCTGTAGGCATGCGGATACTGACTGTTGCAGTTTCTGTCCCTACCCTAAACGTTTCCTGACCCTGGCCGTAATGTATTAAGTATGAATATCAGATATATCGCCACACACCCTTTTTCTGACCAGAAACCCGGTACCTCGGGTCTGCGTAAAAAGGTCCGGATATTCCAGCAGCCTCATTATCTGGAGAATTTCGTCCAGTGCATTTTTGACACCCTGCCGGAACCGGCGCAGGAGGACATTCTGATCATTGGCGGCGATGGGCGTTACCATAACCGGCAGGCTATCCAGACTATTCTGAAAATGGCCGTCGCTAACGGCTTCCGTCATATTCTCATTGGCTGGCACGGTCTTATCTCCACCCCGGCCATGTCGGCTCAAATCCGCAAATATCGGGCGCTGTGTGGCATTATTCTCTCGGCCAGCCACAATCCCGGCGGCCCTGATGGCGACTTCGGCGTCAAGTTTAATATGGCCAATGGCGGCCCGGCGCCGGAAAAACTCACCCATGCCGTCTATGAGGCTACCTGCGCCATTCAGGAATACCGCCTGCTCGAATGTGATGATATCGATCTCGACACGCTGGGTGAAATACAGATTAATGAGGCGCGTATCGAGATTATCGATACCGTAACCAATTATGCGGATTTCATGGAACACCTGTTTGATTTCGATGCGATCAGGGCCTTGTTCAAATCGGGTCGCTTCCATATGCTCTTCGACGCTATGCATGCGGTGACCGGTCCCTATGCAAAAGAACTGCTGCAACGACGCCTGGGTGCAGCCGCCGATACCCTGCTCAATGCCATTCCTGAAGAAGACTTTGGTGGGGGGCACCCTGATCCCAACCTGGTACATGCGCATAAACTGGTAGAACGACTGTTCGGCGCCAATGCGCCTGATTTCGGCGCCGCCTCCGATGGCGACGGTGACCGCAACATGATCCTGGGCCGACATCTCTTCGTGACCCCCAGCGACAGCCTCGCGGTCATGGCCGCCAATATTCATCATCTACCCGGCTATCGCTCAGGTCTGGCGGGGGTGGCCCGTTCCATGCCCACCAGTCAGGCCGTGGACAGAGTGGCTGAGGCCTTGGGAGTAGAGTGTTATGAAACCCCCACCGGCTGGAAATTTTTCGGCAATCTGCTCGATGCCCACAAAATCACGCTCTGTGGCGAGGAAAGCTTCGGCAACGGCTCGGATCATATCCGCGAAAAGGACGGTCTCTGGGCCGTGCTGTTCTGGCTCAATCTTATCGCCCTGCGCCATCAGCCGGTACGGAAAATCATGCACGAACACTGGCGCCGTTTTGGTCGCCACTATTATTCACGCCATGACTACGAAGAAGTGGACAGCGCGGCAGCTGAATCGCTCATGACGCATTTACGCGACCAGCTAGAAAACCTGCCCGGTCGCCGCTTTGGCGACTATCAACTCCGGTCCTGTGATGACTTCTGCTATACCGATCCGATAGACAACAGTATCAGTGAACATCAGGGACTGCGCTTTCTGTTTGAGGACGGCTCACGCATTGTATTCCGGCTCTCAGGCACGGGCACCCGCGGCGCCACGCTACGAGTCTATCTGGAACGTTACGAACCTGATCCGGAAAAGCACGAGTTGGATACCCAGAAAACCCTTAATCCACTGATTCAGATTGCCGAGAATCTAGCCCGGATCCAACACTTTACCGCCCGGGAAAACCCCAGCGTGATCACCTGATTTTTCCCGCATCCCCGTGCATTTTGTGCTAAAACTAATAGCTTAATAAGATGAATTCTAACGAGGCGGATAAAGCATGAGCGAAACCTATTTCAAATTTGAAGTTCGGCCCGTTATCCCGGAACAACTGTCCGGCCTTAACGAACTGGCCAACAACCTGCTCTACACCTGGGATCGCCGGGTGCGCCGACTGTTCTACCGGCTCGATGTTAAGCTATGGGAAAGCTGCGGGCACAACCCCAAGGTGTTCCTACGCCGCATCGCCCAGGAAAAACTGGACCAGGCTACCTGTGAAAATATATTCCTTGAAGAATACAACCAGGTCATGTCTTCCTTCAATGCCTATCACAACAAGGTGTCACACTCCGGAATCGATAAATACCTCGATCCAAAAAAGGATCTCATCGTCTATTTCTGCGCCGAATTCGGGTTGCATGAAAGTTTTCCCATTTATTCCGGCGGCCTGGGTATTCTCGCAGGCGATCACTGCAAAGCGGCCAGCGATCTCGGCCTGCCTTTCATCGCCATAGGACTGCTTTATCGTCAGGGCTACTTTACCCAGACCATCGACGCCACCGGCAACCAACTGGCGCAGAACAAATCCACCCACTTCAGCGATCTGCCTATTTCCCCGATACGAGATAGTGAAGGCAATACCCTCAAAGTCAGAGTCAAAATTGAAGATCGGAGCATCGCCCTCAAAGTCTGGAAAGCCGTTGCCGGACACATCACCCTGTATCTTCTCGACAGTGACCTGCCGGAAAACAGCGAGCAGGATCGCACCATTACGTTTCAGCTTTACGGCGGCGACAACGCCCTACGCATCCAGCAGGAAATCGTCCTCGGCATCGGTGGCGTACGCGCCCTTCGCGCACTGGGGCTGAAGCCCAATATCTGGCATATCAATGAAGGCCATTCGGCCTTTCAGATCCTGGAACGTTGCCGCGAACACATTGTTGACGGTATGGACTTCGACAGCGCCCATGAACTGGTGGCCTCCGGCACTATCTTTACCACCCATACCCCGGTGCCAGCCGGACACGACATTTTTGATAACGATCTAATTCAGCAATATCTGGGACATTTTTCCCAGAAGCTGAACATCAGTATGGAACACTTCCTTAGCCTGGGACTGGCACCAAACAGTGACGCGAGCTTCAACATGACTATCCTTGCCCTGCGCAGCTCACGTTTCCACAACGGGGTCAGCCGCATCCACGGTACAGTGGCCTCGCAAATGGAAGGCGACATCTGGCCACAGATCCCGCATGAGGAAAACCCCATTTCCTATGTGACCAATGGCGTACACGCGCCTACTTTCCTCGCACCTGAGTGGATCAACCTGTTCAACATGCGCTTTCGCGAATGGGGCAACCACCTGCTGGATTCCGATTTCTGGGACTGTCTGGACAGTATCCCCGACCACCGTTTCTGGAGTCTGCGTCAGGAACTCAAATCACAGATGCTGGAATATGTGCATCGGCGCGTGGAGATACGTTGCCACCGTAACGGTTGCAGCGATATTATCCACAAACGTATCGCCCTCTATACCTCACAACCGGAATCAGATGTGCTGGTACTGGGCTTCGCCCGCCGCTTCGCCACCTACAAACGCGCCACCCTGCTATTCAGCGATGCCGAGCGCCTGGCTCGTCTGCTGAACAACCCGGCACAACCGGTACTGCTGATCTTTGCCGGCAAGGCGCATCCCAACGATCTTCCCGGGCAGGAACTGATCCGCAGCAT
>DRJN01000337.1 GCA_011052165.1 Gammaproteobacteria bacterium | reverse complement strand
GTGGCGGGGTCAGCATGACCGAGCCACAGCGCGATGACGGAAATATCGACGCCGGACTGCAGTAGGTGCATTGCGGTCGAGCGACGACTATGTCTCTGGGTACATAGTCGTCACTATGTACCCTTCCTGACTACGTCGAGTAAAACGGTTGATCATTCACAATCATTCGAAAATTGCTGGTCATGGACAGAAATGCTCAACCCAATACCCGACATAGTTTTCCTATCCTACAGACTATTCAAGAAACCGAGGAGCTGGTCCCCCCTGACTCGGGGCTTGGCTTTGCTTCCGATCACTGCGATGCTCGCTCAGGGTGGCACTCCTTTTTGTTGACACCTGTCCTACCACAGAACAGGTGAAGGGGTCGCTACCCCCCTTTCAGCTCAGTTCAACAGAATTTTGGACATCCCCATGCCATATTCGACGACACTTTGACCAGATAAGAATTTCCCACACAACCCCAATCAGCAGCGAAACCATGTAAACAAATGCGGCGCCTACCGGCCCGAATCGACTGCCAGCCAACCACACAGTAATGCCAACAACACCTCCGATTGTAACACTCATGACCAAAATAGGCTCTTGCTTATGTGCACGCAAGTAAGCTGTAAGGCACTGCAATACTTGCATCAATACAAAAGCGAATAGAAACAACCCCACGGAAAATGGAGCGAGTACGCGTTTTGCAAAAAATATCTGCATTACATTCATCTCATAGATAAAGACCCACAATGCAATCGCACCAGCAACCATCACCATTACTGAAATCAGGGAACAGCGAAACCAATAGCGGTCAAGCCCTACATAATCCTTTGTTGCAACCAATCGTCCATAAACTGGAATTTTCGCGGCAACCCACGCAATTGCTAGCCCTTGGATAGCTCTCATAATCTGCCAAGTCATACCCATCTGTCCGGCAACGACGCTGCCGTGGTAGTAAAACATGACTGGAGTAAATAGAGAGAATGCAAAATAATTTACCATACCCGACAGAGCCACCCGCCATTGCATCGGCAATACTTCCTTCTTCCAATTAATCATTCCTCTTGCGGGGCGCACAAGAAACGCTTTAAAAAATTTACGATAGCGAACTAACTGGAGATACAGATTACAGATTACATTCACTCCAGCTAAAGCAACTGTCGCCCACAGAGCACCACCAAGCCATATTGTAAGCCATAAAGCCACGCCGCTATATCCTGACTGAAAGAGACGGAATTTATATACCGTTGAAATTTGTCCACATCCTTCCAAAAGCGAATTGAAGGGCATTGTTAATAATGAAAAACCTGTGACTATTACCAACGCTATCCATGGTGCCTGCCAACTTATTTCATTTCCGCCGGATACTGAAAGGAACACATAGCCCGCAATGCTGACTACAGCCATAAAAATTACGCTGGCAACTGAATACCACTTGAAGATAAACCGACCAAGGCTAACCAACCGTGACAAGGATTCCGGGTTGCCAATTATACAACCTTGACTGTCTAAATCGAGATTTATCCATTCATGGCTTGCAACATTAACCACAACAATATAAAAACCCAATTCGACAAAAGATTGAAGCGCAATTAGACTAAAAAAAGTATAATAAAATCCTTGAACATCAGGTGTAAAATAGCGGGCGATCATTAATAATGTAATTAGACCAACAATCACTTGAAGAATACGGGTCGCTAATGAATAAATCACTGCCCGATCAACCTCTAATCGGCGCAGAAATTCTATGGTGCTATCGCCCATTCGGCTCAAAAAGGAGCCCTTTAATGCAGCCACTTCGCTCATTTATCACCGTCAAGGATCAACCGTTTGTATCCGATTTCGAGAGGATTGGGAGCCAGATTGCAAAACTCGGGGGGACGATTTACACTGCTTCTGCCGAGGGGGAAACTCAACTATTTGCGCTCGCGTAACATTCTGGGGTGCCTACATCTAAGAACATGTCAGTTGTCTCATAGGTGAAAATTCGCCCCACAAACTGGGGTAAAACTTCGGTACTAAAGTCCTTCATGTTGTGCAAGTCTTTGCCTATCCTATCAAGCAAATCGGCGGTCAGCACATACACCGCTCCACTGGCCAAATTCCCCGGCGGAGATGCAACTTTCTCATAAAACCCAACAACCACACCCCGTTCGTCCAACTCGACAATGCCACAGGATTTGGGTGTATCTGTTCGAAAAGTCATCATGGTCATAACACATTCCGTCGGACGATGTAGATGAGCCTGTATAAAAGCCTCAAAATCTGCCAAACAATAATTATCGGCGTGGACAAGCATCCCATCTTCGTCAGCGAAAAAACTAAGGTTTTCAATTAGCGTCCCCGCAGTTCCTCGAAGATTCCCTTCATGGACTAGCGTTACCTGTTCACGATAGGGACTCGACTCGATAAACGCCTCAACTTGTTCCGATAGATAATGTGTGTTGATCAAAAAAGGGACGATCCCTGCCTTTGTCAGGTTATCTAGCCAAATATCCAAGAGTGGACGACCCTTGATGGGAACAAGACATTTGGGCAGCTTATCCGTCAGAGGACGCAATCGCGTACCGTAACCTGCCGCCAAAAGAATCGCTCGCATTAGGTAAGTTCCTGTAATAATTCATTAACTTGTATTGGAGTGTTGCCCACACGCCCCACTTGAACCGCCGCAGCAAGCGATCCCAGGCATGCCGCCTCCCAGATGCTGCCACCACCGGCCAGAGCCAGCGCGCTGGTAATCAGGAGACTATCTCCTGCGCCGACCACATCCCGCGGGGAAGCATTCAGTGCGTCAACCCGATCAGTTAACCATCCATCCCCTGAACCATTACCAGCATGGATCAGCAAACCCTCTTCACCCATTTTCAGCAAGATATTCCGTGCACCTGACTGTTGCCGGACTTGCTCCGCCAAAACCACAAGTCCGTCCTCGTGATTCCGGGCGCTGATACGCGCTTCCCGCTCAGTGGGCGTGATAAGATCCATGCCCCGGAAACGGCTGATGTCGCCTATCTGGGAAGAAGACTGGCTATCTGCTGCCAGCATCGCACTCCGGCTCCTGGCCAGAGGCACAATCTTCTCCACCAACGACTGGGGCAAACAGCCATAGTTGAAGTCCGAGAAAACCAGAAGATCAGCACTCCTGATGACATCTTCAATACTTGCCAGCATCTGTTCTTGCAGCTCGATTGAAATCGCCCCCTGATGCAAATGACTGACGCGTAACAGGCTTTTACTCTTGCTGCGGAAGCGTTGTTTCAGGGTGGTGGGCCGATTGTCATCTACTAGCAGATGAGCTTCCACTCCAGCCGCTACGAGTCCATCTTGGGAAAACTCTCTGGCCGCATCAGCTCCAGTCACGGAGATGAACTGCACCGATGCCCCAAGCCCGGCTGCATGTGCTGCCACAATACCTGCCCCTCCGATAAAGCGCGTGGTATCCACCGGCGTGACAACAATCGTGGGATCTTCCTGAGACATTCCCAGGGGCTGGCAGGTTATATATTCATCAATAATCAGATCACCAATCACGCAAATTCTGAGTTTGGCGAAGTTTTGCAAAAGATCCACCAGCCTGGATGGCTCAATACCGTGCCGCCCCATGTAATCCAGAGGCAGATTGATCGTTCGCCGTTCAGATTCATAAAACTCCTTTCGAATCAGATCAACGGAAGAAAAGGCCATCTCGCCGGAACTGAACAACAATCGGCCGCCATACAACTCAAGTTCCGCCAGTTCCGGGTTGAATTTCGATTCATGCTCTTTGCCCTTAACCACAACATCCGGCCTCAGACGAGCAATTGCCTGCGCCGCCGGTTCATCCATGATAAAGGCTTCGTCTACAAAACTGTTGCTTTGTATGCCTTCCAAGCGTAAATGATCAGGCACATGCGCTGCTTTACCGGTTATACGATCACTCACCACCCCTACAATGAGGCGGTCGCCACACTCCTTGGCGAAGCGCAGCAGGCGAAGATGGCCAGGATGAAGAACATTAAAATTTCCGGAGATAAAAACAACTCGCTGATCTTTCATTAATCGAACCCCGTCGCCTTGTCTGAATGCCCCATCACGATTAAAGGCCTGGAAACTCGTCCAGCCCCCAAATCATCCATTGCCTCATTGATCTTCTCCAGCGAGTAGCGCTTAGCAAGCAATGATCCAAGTTGGATGTTCATGTTCTGAAAAAGCGCATGCATTCTGGGAATATCCTGATCAGGCATAGTTGCACCACCCCAACTGCCCGCTATTTGCTTACCACTAATCAACTCATGGGGAGCTAGTCGAATCATTTCATCCTCAGGGGGATGAGATGCAAACAATAGTTTTCCTCCACCCTTTCGGATTAATGAGAATCCCAGTTCAATGGTTGATACCTTCCCAGCAGATTCCACACAGCTATCAGCACCACCCTTGGTTAAATCGAGCACTGCTTGGGGAAACCCTTCATAGACGAATTGAACACATGGTTCGCACCAAACTGTTTTGCCAATTCAAGCTTCCCCTCGGACACATCGACAGCGATGATCATCTTGACGCCGATTGCTTTAAGCGCAACCAGGGCTGACAGCCCTATCCCGCCAAGACCAAGAACGACCACGGATGAATCCGAGGAAGGTTTCAATTCATTCAAAACCATTCCTGCCCCAGTTGGCAGGGTACAACCAAACAGAATTGCCGTATCAAACGAAAGACCAGCCGGATTTTTCACTACCCGGCTCTCAGAAATGATTGTGTAGTTGCTGAACGTCGTCACACGGCCAGCGTTTATTATCTGATCACCATGCATGTACTTGGCGCCTGGCGCATCAAGTCCTTCGCCTTTACCCCACCCCAATATCACCTCATCATCAGATTTAACTTTGTTTACACCATCTCCAACCGCAACGACAATACCGGAGCCTTCATGACCAAGTAAATGTGGAAGCCAAGGATCGTCACCGCGCGCTCCATGAACTTCCATCAGCTGACTGCGGCAAACACCCCTGAATAAGACTTTGACCAGAACCTGGCCTGTAAGTAATTCAAGCAGTTCAACATCTTTAATCACGAGGGTGCCAAGTGTTTCTAAAACAGCAGCACAAGTGGTTTTGATCATGTAACAATGCCGCTCATGGTGGCACTCCTTCTTGGTTGATACCCCTGTCCTACCACAGAACAGGGGAAGGAGTCGCCCACCCTCTTTCATCTCAAGTTCAACAGAATTTGGGACATCCTCCGGACCGCGTACCTCCAAACACCGGCGGCCCGGTGGGTAAGGGGGTGGATAAGCCCTAACGAGCACCCTGCACAGATCTCGAACCAATTTTGCACATTGCGATATCCTATAAAACTCTTTCTATAACGACTGAACGGGGTATCCACTTCACTCTCGCGACCACTAGATGTAGTGGTCGCCCTCCTGACGGCCGCGGACGATCTGCCGATACGATACCGGATCGAGCTGCATGGCCTGTTCGACGAGCCGGCAGAACAGCAGCCCACGAGCTCGGGCGCTACGCCGATTGAAGCGGAACGTATACTCGTCGAGGTAGTCGTCGAGATGCTCGTTGCTGACGGCTCCCTGATGAGTGCCCAAAAGCCAGCGCTTGAGGAGCGAGGCGATTCGGTGGAC
>DRJN01000336.1 GCA_011052165.1 Gammaproteobacteria bacterium | reverse complement strand
GAACAGATTGACAAGGTCCTGCACCACGCCCTGGCACCGAAAGATGCCGTGCAGGCGCTGATGGAACGCGCCATTCGCGCGGAGCATGACTGAAGATCAGGCGCCGGGTTCACCTATCGCAGTATGGTTAAGAAGCCGCTTAAGGCGGGTGCGACAAATGAATGATACGACCACTCGCAACAATCCATCGCGCACTACCTGGCTTACGCTGTTTGCTTCTACCGGGACCCTGATTTGTTGTGCGTGTGCGGCTGCCTATTATTTTTATCTCGCTGGGTTTGGGACTCACGGTAGCCGCGTTCCTCGCGTTACCGTTGCGAATCTGGCTGGGCATCTGAAACCATGGAAGGGTGAATTTCGCAATAACAATAACTCACCTGCGAGTATTATTTATAGTATGATTCTAAATTACAATCCTATAAGATGCCAAGATAAGGCGGTTAAGACGTTTTACGCCAAACAGATACATCATATTGTGTTCTAATGCCAGCTCGAATACCGGCCGGGTGGGGTGCCTGTTAGTGGCACATCGGACCGGGCGGAATACGCATCCCAGCGCAAAAATCTACGGTTGGAAATAGTCGGTCCCAATATCAAGACGGTGAAAATTATGTCGTCCCCAAAATCTCGTTTAATTCGTCGTCTGCTTGTGGTGCTGAGCCTGGTTATTGTCGTTTATGGTGGCGTGATCGGGTTTAGCCGTTACATGGGCGCCAAGTTTCTGAGCGCCATGGCTAATATGCCGCGCCCGCCGGTGAGCGTGTCGGTCGTCAGGGCGAAAACGATGATGTGGCCACAGACACTGTCGGTTGTCGCCTCGCTCGAATCGATTCAGGGCGCATCGCTCTCACCCCAATCTGCCGGCACGGTGACAGGGCTGTTTTTTGATTCCGGTGACATGGTCAGGAAAGGTCAGCTACTGCTGCAAATCAATAATAATGTGGCGCATGCCAAACTGGCGTCAGCCCAGGCCAAGCTCACCAATGCGAAACAGGCCCGTGACCGGCAACGGAACCTCATCAAGCGTCAGGCCACCAGCGAGGCCTCACTTGATGATGCCGTGGCCAACTTTCGCAAAGCACAGGCTGCGGTCCAGGAGGCGCAGGCGGTGCTCACCGATCTGCAGTTGCGCGCACCGTTTGACGGCCACATGGGCATAAGAGAGGTGTCGCTGGGCCAGTACGTGTCGCCCGGCACGACTGTGGCCAGCATCGAACAATGGAGTCCGCTACGCGTTATCTTTTCGCTGCCACAGCGCGAAATCATACGTATTAAAATCGGGAACAAGGTTCATCTGCGGGTGGACGGTCTCAGTAAGAAAGGTTTCGACGGCAAGGTCAGCGCGATTGACGCCAGTGTGGATTCCAGGACGCGCGATGTCCGCATTGAGGCCAGAATCGATAATGCGGATGAACGCTTGCGGTCCGGTATGTATGGTGTGGCCGAAATCATCCTGAAGCAGGGGCAACAAACGCTTGCGGTCCCGCAGACCGCGATTACATTCAAAAGCTATGGAGCCTATCTGTATGTTATCAAACAACAACAGGGCGCTGATGTGGCGATGGCGCGCAGCATACAGACGGGCCGCCAGCACCAGGGCTACGTCGCCATTACTCACGGGCTTAAAGCGGGCGAGCAGGTGGTGATTGCCGGGCAGGTGAAACTGCATAACGGTGCCAGGGTGCGAATCGTTCCCGCGCCGGGAGCCCTGCTTCACCCCGCATTGGATAACAAGCAGGGGCTGAATCCTTGAGCGCACAATCAAAACAGGCGCGCTGGACGGATCTATTTATACGCAAGCCGGTTCTGGCCATTGCGCTGTCCGCAGTTATCGCAATACTGGGGGGGTATGGGTTAAGCTCGCTGACGGTGCGTGAATATCCAAAACTGGTTTCCACCAGCATCAGTGTCAACACGGCTTACCCCGGGGCCAGTCCGCAGACCATACAAAGCTATATCACCGAGCCATTGAGCCGGGTTCTGGGCAGCGTCCCCGGATTGAATTATCTGACCTCCAGCAGCAGTCAGGGGCAGTCGTCGATTACGCTCAACATGCGTCTTAACACCAATCCCGATGCCGCTCTGGCGCAGACCCTGACCAAGATCAAGCAGATCGAGCCGCAGTTGCCCAAGGACAGTTTTCCGCCCAGCGTCAACGCTTCTTCGGGGCATCGCACGGCGCTGATGTACATCGCCTTCTACAGCCCAAATGACAGCATGCGTACGCCGCAGATTGTCGATTACGTGGTGCGCAACGTGCAGCCGAGGATACAGACCGTCCCCGGGGTCGCCGAGGCCCAGATCGTGCCACCCAGTGTATCCGGTGGCAACGGCAACAACCAGGCGGTCCGGATCTGGCTCGACCCACTGAAGATGGCGGCCCATCAGGTCACGGCGGCCGATGTGCGCAACGCGCTGTCGGCGCAAAACGTCGTCGCCGCCATCGGCAAGACAAAAGGCCCCCTGATCTCTATTCCATTGACCAGTAACCTGGAATTGAACCGAGCGGAGCAGTTTAAAAAACTGGTGATCACGACGGTCGGGAATACGCCCATTTACCTTGAAGATGTCGCCCGAGTGGAAATGGGGGCCGAGAACTATGATTCACGTTTTTATTTCGACGGCCATTTGTCGGTGGCCATTGGCATCCAGACCACGCCTTCAGCGAATGCCCTCGATACGGCCATGGGTGTCAGCAAACAGATTGAGGCGCTGCGCAAACAACTGCCGCCGGGACTCGCCGTGGGCCTGCCCTACAATGCGGCGACCTTTATTGACTCATCAATTCACGAAGTCGTGACCACCATCAGTATTACGCTGGCCGTCGTCATGCTGGTGATCTACCTGTTCCTGGGTTCTTTCCGTGGCTTGCTGATTCCGGGCATCGCCATCCCCCTGTCACTGGCCGGGGCCGGGTTTTTCATGTTTCTCAGCGGCTATTCCTATAATTTGATTACCCTGCTGGCGTTTGTTCTGGCCATCGGTCTGGTGGTGGATGACGCTATCGTGGTGGTGGAAAATGTTCATCGGCATATTGATGCGGGGCGCTCCGGTTTCCAGGCGGCCATCCTGTCGGCGCGGGAACTGACCATGCCGATCATCGTGATGTCCACGACTCTGGTAGCGGTGTTCCTGCCTGTGATTTTTACCGGCGGCCTGACCGGCATTCTGTTCAGCGAGTTCGCCTTGACCATGATTTTCGCCGTACTGGTTTCCATGGTGGTGGCGCTGACCCTGTCGCCGGTCATGAGTGGTCATTTTCTGCGCCACACCCCCAGACAGGGCTTGGCGTATATTCTTGAGCGCGCCTACAACCGGCTCAATCATGGTTTCGACCGCAGCCTGCACGGGTTTCTGGAGATTCCCTCAGCGGGGCTGGTGTTCATCGTGGCGACTTTGATCGCGGTGTATTTTATGTTCACCTCGGTGCGCCACGAACTGTCGCCCCCGCAAAACAGTGATGTCATATTCACCGTCAATAACGTTCAGCCCGATGCTTCGCCAGGCTATATTCGACTCTATGCCAAACAGGTGTTGGATGTTCTGAACAGCCTGCCTGAAAAAGCGCATTCCTTCATGGTGACCGGCTTCACCCCCGCCGGGGCAGGTAGCAACGGCTTTTTCGCCGGGGTGACCCTCAAGACAGGAAATCCGCATGAGAGGACGGCCGAACAGATAAAACCCAAACTTCAGGCGGCGCTGAACAAAATCGCAGGCGTCCAGGGCGCCGCGTTTACGCCGCCGCCCCTGCCGGGTTCGGCCGGGTTGTTTCCCATTGATTTTGTCATCACCAGCGATAGTCCTTTTAAGACACTGGAACAGATAGCAGGACAGGTGCTGGCCGCCGCGCGTCGTAGCGGCAAGTTCTTGTTTATCCGGAAGAACCTGAAGATAGACCAGCCGCAGTACGACATTCGCATCAACCGCCGACTCGCCGCCGACCTGGGGATCAGCATGCGTGAGATCGCCAGCAACTTGCAAACCCTGCTCTCCGGCGCGTATATCAATCGTTTTACCCACAACGGTTATGCCTATCAGGTGGTTCCACAGGTGCCGATGAACTACCGTGGGACACGCCAGGCGCTTAAGCAGATTTACCTGCGTAGCGCCAGTGGCCGGATGGTGCCATTGTCTACCCTGGTCAGTTTTAAGATCCGGGTGATCCCGCAGGCGCTGCCACAGTTCAACCGTCTCAATAGTGTCAGCCTGCAGGGCGTACAGTTCCCCGGCGTTTCTGAAGGCGATGCCCTCGCCTTTCTGAAAACCGCGACCGAAAAAGTGTCGCCGACGGTGAATGTCAACTACAGCGGCGCCTCGCGCCAGTTTATCGAACAGGGCGATACCTTTATGGTGTCCATTCTCCTGGCGATTGTGCTCATCTACCTGCTGCTGGCGGCGCAATTCAATAGCTTCCGGGACAGTTTAATTATTCTCTTTACGGTGCCTATGGCGGCGGTCGGTGCGCTGTTGCTGATGACGCCCGGGCTGGCCAGCCTCAACATCTACACCCAGATCGCACTCATTACGCTGGTTGGCCTGATTACCAAGCAGGGCATTCTGGTGGTGCAGTTTGCCAACGATCTACAGCATGATGAAGGCATGGGCCTCCGTGAGGCCGTGGAAAAGGCCGCCAGTATTCGCCTGCGCCCGGTACTCATGACCACCCTGGCGATGGTGCTCGGGGTGATCCCGCTGATCACCGCAACGGGCTCCAGCGCGCCCCCCCGCAACCAGCTCGGCATCGTGATCGCTGCGGGGCTGGGCATCGGCGCCTTTTTCAGCCTCTACATTGTACCGTTGATGTATTTGTATCTGGCCCGGGATGCGGCCAGTATGCGCGAAACG
>DRJN01000335.1 GCA_011052165.1 Gammaproteobacteria bacterium | reverse complement strand
TTGCATAAGTATTTGCATGTATTTTATCCCCTCACCCCAACCCTCTCCCAGAGGGAGAGGGGGCTATGGTGCAAATACTTATGCAACGATTAATATTAGAACATCCCCTTGTTAATCCACAGATGCACCATAATTGAGGCGGCATAACCCAGGGCAATAACGGGGGTCCATTTCAGGTGGCTGAAGAACGTATATTTACCTCGCGCCTGTCCCATCAGGGCAACCCCCGCAGCGGAGCCGATGGATAGCAGGCTGCCGCCCACTCCGGCGGTGAGCGTGACCAGCAACCACTGCCCGGTCGACATGTCCGGGTGCATGGTTAGCACCGCGTATATCACTGGAATATTATCGACGATGGCCGAGAGCAAACCTATGGTGACATTGGCTGATGTGGGACCCCAGCTATACATGATGTTCGAGGCCAGTGACAGGTAACCGATAAAACCCAGTCCGCCCACGCAAAGCACGACACCGTAGAAGAACAGCAGAGTATCCCATTCGGCGCGGGAGACCTTGTCGAAAATATCGAAGGGAACAACGTCGCCAAGAACATTCTCAGTCTTGTTACCTGCCAGGGCGCGGATATCCTTATGGTGGGTTTTACGCAGGTAAAAGCCAAAGAATTGCAGATAGGCCAGGCCCGTGAGCATGCCGAGAACCGGCGGCATATTGAGGAAATTATGGAAGCTCACTGCCGTGATGATAGTCAGCAAAAACAGGAAAATAATGCGTTTAGCGCCACGCTTCATGTGGATCATTTCATCGGAGACAGAGGGTTTTTCATTGGGGATGGCAAAGTGCATGAAGGCCGCAGGCACCACGAAATTAATTGCAGCGGGGATGAACAGTGCGAAAAATGCCCAGAAACCAACCATGCCTTTTTGCCAGACCATCAGAGTGGTAATGTCACCAAAGGGACTGAATGCGCCACCGGCATTGGCGCCTATGACGATATTGATACAGGCAATGCTGATAAAACGGGTATTATTACCGCCCACAGCCAGCACGACCGCAGACATCAAAAGAGCAGTCGTCAGGTTGTCAGCAACGGGGGAAATAAAAAAGGCGAGACTGCCGGTAAACCAGAATAGTTGACGGAAACTATATCCCTTACGGATCAACCAGGAACGCAAGGCTTCGAACACCATGCGTTCATTCATGGCGTTGATATAAGTCATCGCCACCAGCAGGAAGAGCATGAGCTCACTGTATTCCAGCAGGTTGTGGCGAACGGCGGCTTCGGCAACATGCGGCAGACCGTGGCTGGTATAAACGGCTCCGATCATGGCCCAGATGATGCCGGCAGCCAGAATGACGGGTTTGGATTTACGCAGATGAATGAATTCTTCCGCCATGACCAGCAGATAGGCGAGTACGAAAAGAGCGATAGAGGCATAGCCGACGGCATGGGCTGTCAGATTCAGATGGTTATGTTCAGCACCCGCTGTGTCGGCCAGCGAGAGGCCCGGCAGCAACAGCAGTAAAAAGGATGTCAGTAATTTATTCAAAATAAATTTCCCTCAGTATGAATTGAGCGCGGCTATCTTATCGTAAGGTATCAATCGTTGCATAAGTATTGGCATGTATTTTATCCCCTCACCCCAACCCTCTCCCAGAGGGAGAGGGGGCTATGATGCAAATACTGTTGCAACGATTAATATGTAAAGGAAGGGGGGTGGGAAAGGCTTGTTCATACGTGCAGAATGCGTTTGTTTTGTGTTTTGAAGGACATTTCTACTCCCCGAATTTGATAGCATAACGTTTGCTATTATATCGAGACATCATCCTTTATTAAAGTTTACTTAAATATTAATGTGCACGGCCAAGTTTTCTTTAGTATTTCGGACTCATATTTCGACAAAAAAAAGCCCGGTATCACCGGGCTTTTTTCAGAGTACGGCAAATACCCTACTGGCGCACTGCGGGGCCGTTTAACTTGATACCATTACTCATGTAAGTATGGAAATATTCCAGATTATTGTACGCTGTGGATTGAGCTTTCAGCGGTTTGGCGCGAACCTGTTTGTTACAACCGCCATAGCGACGTTGCAGGGTCCCCAGGCCGTCGAGCGGCCCAGAATTACCACCATGTTTTTTGGCCGCTTTCTTCGCCCACTTTTTACGCCAGGCCGGCCAGTGGCTAGTTTGACCCAGTGCCGGGCCAAGCAGATTACCGCGTATCATCTTGTCGACATTGTCCACATGACAATTGGCGCAGGAAAAATTTAACTGCCCCCGTTTGGCATAGAAGAAGCGCTTACCGGCCTCATAATCAGCAAGAGCCCGTGGATCATTGGGGATCACAACGTTAATTTTATTACCTCGCGAGGTATAGGCCATGTAGGCGCTGATCGCCGCAAATTTGCCTTTTTTATATTTGAGCTTCTCTTTTTTGGTATTAATACCCTTTTCCTTCAGACAGGTCATGATGTCTTTTTCCAGGGTACGAACCTTGCCCGTTTTTTTGTCGAAATAAGGATAGTTTTGTTTGATGCCGATGCCACCCCTTTTAAAGCAGCTTTTCAGTCCATATTTATTGAACAATTTTTTGCCAATGGCAACAGCATCATCGTAAGGAGGGAATTCCTCGCTGGCTTGCAATTCAATACGACGATTTTTATCCAGCGCATAAATGCCGTTGGCGTAGTCCTGGAACTTTATACCCGGAAATTTTTTGAAGTAAAAGGTGCGAAATGCCTGAAGGTCACTCTGCGGTGTGGCAGTGACCAGTAATGGTACTATTCCCATAATGGAGATAGCGCCCAAGGTTATGAATAATTTTTTCATTATGAAAACTCCTGTCATCCTGCAATCAGATATAGATCAGTGTGAATTTGAAGCTATTTAACTTTGAGCGAATAGGAATCCTTCCCACCTTCGTTATCGAGCCAGCTGATGCTGATAGTATCGCCACGAGCGCCGCCGGTGAATTGGTAGGAGAGATAGGGGTTTTTAGAGATCGTCGGTCCCCACTGTGCGAGCACGGTGGTTTTGCCATTATGCTGGCAGGTGACTTCCTTAATAAAGTAAATAGGGATGAGCTTGCCGGTTTTCTTGTTTTTGATTCGCCCGCTGTCCATTCTGTGGGTAATCAAGGTTTTGACTGTGGTGATATCGCCTTTGAGACGGGCGCGGGCGCGAATGGTGGATTTAGCCATGAGTGGTTCCTCTAAAAAATGCTATTTTGTCTGGCACAGGGTGGATGGATGAAAAGATCTTTCATTAGCCGCCACAGCCGCCGATGGTGACCTTGACTTCCTTGCGGGCGCTATAGGTTTTGCCGCCGGCGACGACTATTGCGATGATACTGGACGTCTTGGCCATCTTGATGCGAGTAGAAACATAGCCCTTGGCGTTGGGCGCCATTTCAAAGTTGGCGGACATGGGCAGGGGATTTTTCTCGGCGATGATGCCGATATTCGTGACGTTGCTCAAGGTGGTGTGAATCGCGACGGGAACGACGGCGCCGTTTTCGGCGATATCGGGGGCCTTGATGGTGATCTCGCTGCTGGGCATGGATGCGGCGGAGCCATACAGGCTGCTCATGGCGTCCTGGGCGGTTTTGGCTTTAAACGCGGACTTGGGCCAGGCGGCGGCAAGTACCATACGGGGTTGCAGCAGACCGGCGCCTACGGCGACAGCGATGGCCGAACCAGCCAGCGTGCTTTTCAGAAATGATCGACGTTGCATTCGTTATCTCCAGATAGTGTGGTTAATCGTTATATACGTGTATTTTAGGCTGCGAAAATATGAACCGGACTCTTTTTAGTCCCCCCCTTTGGGGGAAGGGGGGGTAATAAGTCCCTTTATGAAATAATTTTTCTGCAAAATACACAAACCATTATTCCTAAGGTACTAAAGCGTATAGACCCATGCGGTAACCGCATCGATTTCTTTGTTAGACAGGATTTCATGTCGGCCAAAAGGCGGCATCATGGTATTCGGATTTGCTTTGGTGGCATCCCATATCTGGGCGCGTAACTTGGCCTCGTCGGGAAAACGGGTTTTTATGTTAACGAGTGGTGGGCCGACATTGCCGGGCAGATAGGCCCCTTTATAGCTATGGCAGGCGAAGCAGTTCCCCTCCTTGCGATTTTCGGCGATTTTTTTGCCTTGTGTGACAAGGGTGGCTTCGTCAGCAGAGGCAACTTTTGGTACAAGTGCCATGCTACCCAGCAATAGTGCGACAGTACTGGTGGCGATTACGAGTTTAACGGTTTTCCGCATGATTTCCTCCTCGTGGTAATGGAAGTGTTGGTTTAGTCTGTAATTAAACTATTATGGCTAAAGATCATATTTTAGTACTACTGCCAGGCTTTAGTCGGCCATCCTGTCGAGCCTTAAATTTACTTCAGTATAGAATACCTGTCATCAAGTTCAGTAATTAAGTATGTCTGCCCTGTTCTTGCTCATTGATAGACGATCATTATAGACAGTATATTCCGAGTAAACTAAATTTTATTGCATTCGGTTCACAGTTTTAGCTATGTTGGTATCTGAATGGTATTGCTCGATGCATTCATACGATCAGAAAGCTATTAATAAACCAGCTGAGTAATACCAGCGAAAACAGGGCAAGTATAATGCTGCGATCAACGATCCCCGCAGACACAAATGTATAAGGGTTATTTTTACTGAGCAGATGTTGACAATTTTTATTGGCCATGGCCAGACTCCTCCGCATTTTGTAATTAAAAATATATACAAAAGTTGAAATTTCTAGAACTTGGTTTTCCATTCTAAAACTGCCGGAGAAGCAATTGTTTATTTTTATTTTCGCTAGCGGTTTTTAATTTCATTTTGCTACCGTCGTGTAAAGATGACGCATGAGAGGCATCATTGTCAAGCCCTCCATTGCTTATTAGTTGTTGCTAATATAAATAGCGGTTCCCAATACCCGTTCACTTCAGGAATTACCGTTCCTCCTGAGCTTGTCGAAGGAAGTTCATCGAAGGAAGCCCTTCGGCTTTGCTCAGGAGAGCCTTGTCGAAGGAGAAGCAGATTTCCACATCCATGGTTCGACAAGACTCTCGCGAGCGAAGCTAAAGAGCCTCACCACGAACGCGGAAATCCACCCGTGACCTAGTTCAGTGTCCTGAATAGTATGCCTATTAAGACATACTATTCAGGACACTACACTAGTATTTGGAGCGCCTGTTTAGACCCTATGGTTCAAAAGAATATCATTAAAATGCCAGCGGAGGTTATTTTTTTAATATTTCGTTCAATAAAGCCAGATTCTGGCGCATTTGCTGGATACGGCTCTCGATTCTGGCGCTGTTGTAGAAGCTCAGCCCTTTGGTTTTGAGTGCATCCTGTAGCTGGTTCAGAGCTTTATGAGGTTGTCCATTCAGGTAATAGTATTCCCCTCTTGCGGCATTCGCATCGGCCCTGTGCCCGAGCTTGTTTTCGGCCTCGGCAAGTAATTTATAGAGTGTGGGTTCGGTACGATCCGTGCGCAGGTAGTCTCGCAGGATCTGACGGGCATGTTTGTAATGATGGGCCTGCAACAACATTTGGGCGTAGTTCTGGGTAAAGGGAAGGTTGTCGGGGTACAGGGCCAGCGAATTTTTAAAAATATCTTCTGCTTTTTTATAGTTCTGAGCATGGGTTTCCAGACTGGCCTGTGCCAGGAGGTAGGCAATACGATGAGGTTCGGTTTGTAGCAGCCTGTTGAGTACTTTGCGGGCACGCTCGAATTTCTTGTTTTCAATGAGGCTCAAGGCGTAGCCGTAATTTTCTGCGTCAAGATCCAGGTACTCCTTGGCGGCAAGATTTTTACGAAAATAGGCCAGGGTTTTCCGTTTGTCATGGCTGGTCAGCACTCGCAGGCGGCTGCGAATCAGCAGGTAGGTTTTCTCATTCTTCTGTGGATGCCGGGGCATGGTGCGCGCGCGATTACGGGCGTCAGCGATGCGGTTTTTGGTAACCGGATGGGTGCGCAGGAATTCGGGCGCTGATTCTCCGTAGAGCCTCGAATTTTTGGCCAGCTTTTCAAAAAAATTGGCCATGGCGAAGGGATCGTAGCCGGAAGCGGAGAGTAGACCAATGCCGATGTAATCCGCTTCCTTTTCATTGGCGCGGGTAAAATCAAGCTTGTTCTGGATGGAACGGGCGGTCATGGTCGCCAGTGCGGCTTCGCCGACCTGATAGTTTCTGCCCCCAAGAATAATGGCGGCTATCAGGGCCGCCATGGCCGGGATATTGCTTTTTTTGCCTCGTTCAAAGGCACGGGCGTAATGGCGCTGGGTGATGTGGGCAATTTCATGGGCGAGTACCGAGGCCAGTTCGCTTTCTGATTCGGTGGCCAGCAGCAGACCGTAATTGACGCCGATAAAACCGCCGGGCAGGGCAAAGGCGTTGATCTGGCTGTCGTTGACCATGAAAAAATAAAAATTTTTCATGGTCGAGTCGCTATTGGCAATGAGGGAATAGCCGAGGTTGTTAATGTATTCATGGATGAGCGGATCATCCAGCACACCTCCCGCCCGGCGGATATTACGCACTACAGCCTGGCCGGTCTTGTATTCTTCCGTCGGTGTGACGCTGGCGGCGCCACTGCCCCCAATTTCCGGCAGCTTGATTTGTTGCGCGGATAAGTCGAAGGGGAGTAGCGCCGAGAGAAAAATCAGCTGCAGGGCGCACAAAGAGGTGGTAAAAGAAGGGAAGATACTTCCAGCCATGGTGATGTCAATTAGGGTTATCAGGTATGGTCAAAGACAGGCAAAAGCAGTAAAAATTCGCCCACCCATGCTACCTGATGTGAATTGCCCAGGCTATTGAAATCAGTCGGGGGCTAATAAAGTTATTCTTCCTGTGAGTGACCATAGTCTGGAGGCGCTTAAGGGTAATACAAGTTATTGAATTATAGAGAAAATTATTTATTTTACGGATGGAGTACGAATATGCGCGTGTTTATGGAAATTGAAGTCGCTGATTTATTTAATATGCTTGAAGAAGATAATACCAGGATAAAACTGATCGATATTCGGGATACGGGGGAGTATGACCAGGGAGCTATCCCCGGATCTGAAAATTTACCTGCCCATACTCTGGCCGGGAAAATGAATGGACTGGACCGGAATAAGACCCTGATTTTTTATTGCCAGGCGGGGGGTCGTTCTGCGCAGATCTGTGCCTGGTTTCTGGAAAATGGATTCAAACATGTGCATAACCTCCGTGGGGGGATTTATGCCTGGATGCAAAGCGGTTTGCAGCTCGCCTGAATGGCGAGACAAAAATGTGACATGACTTTTCCCTGAAAGTGCGGTTTAATAGTGCCGTTATATATCTTGAAAAATCAGCTTTAATTTAATTGTTTTTCACATAATATCAGTAATTTGAGCTGATTATTTCTAGTGCGCTCTGAGTTTTGGCTCAGTCGGGGGCTGATTTTGCTCCATGTTTGAGTCAGGCTAAACCACTGCTGTGAGAAAGTGAAAAGAGTTGAGATCTATAACGACATGACATATAAGTGTTAGCTTGATTGCTAATTTAGAAAACTAAAGTTTATTTCGTTAAACGTTGTTTAGATGAGGAGAAATTAATGGCCAATTTCGATCAAGAACTGGATGCAACCGGTTTGAACTGCCCCCTTCCAATTTTGCGTGCGAAGAAAGCACTGAACGGCATGACCGCTGGTCAGGTGCTGCATATCATCGCCACTGATCCCGGTTCAGTGAAAGATTTTGAAGCCTTTGCGAAACAGACCGGGAACGATCTGGTAGAGTCCAATGAAGAAGGCGGCAAGTTTACTTTTCTTATCAAGAAGAACTAAATTTTTTAAACTCCGGTGTTCTTATTGTTGTACTCGACAGCAGCCTCTTGTGAGGCTGTTGTCAGTTTTAAGAGGTGTGAAGTATGTCCGAGAAAAAACTTGCGATTATCGCTACCAAAGGCACTCTTGACTGGGCCTATCCCCCGCTGATTTTGAGTTCGACGGCTGCGGCTCTAGGCTATGATGTGGAAATATTTTTCACTTTCTACGGCTTGCAGATGCTGAAGAAAAAACTAAACCTCAAGGTTAGCCCGCTGGGCAACCCCGGTATGCCCATGCCAATGGGAATGGATAAATGGTTTCCGGTTCTGGGGACGGCTATTCCTGGTATGCAAAGCGTCATGACCATGATGATGAAGCAAAAGATGAAATCCAAGGGTGTTGCCAGCCTGGAAGAGTTGCGCGATCTATGTATTGAAGCGGAAGTCAGAATGGTCGCCTGTCAAATGACCGTGGATTTGTTTGACATGAATCCATCTGAATTTATTGATGGCATTGAGTTTGGTGGCGCCGCGACCTTCTTTGAGTTTGCCGGTGATGCCGATATAACACTCTATATCTAAACAACAGAGACAAGGGGCAAGATAGAAGAAATGTGTTACCGTGTATCTTGCTCCTTGTATCCTGTATCTGCTTTTTCCGGAACATCGTACTGATTTAATCGTTGCAACAGTATTTGCATCATAGCCCCCTCTCCCTCCGGGAGAGGGTTGGGGTGAGGGGATAAAATACATGCGGATACTTCTGTAACGATTGATACCCCGCCCCAACAGATTAATGTCCGACTTGATAGCGGCCATTGTAAACAGTTCAAGCTGAAATAAAGAGTTTATTGCGGGCGCTGTTTTTTTCATTTTTATTTTCCCCACTTGATTGAATATCTCCTGGTTCTCGGGGGAACGGCATTAACAGGTCGTTCAGATTTTCTCATTCCGTACAAACTACCCCGCCGCAAGCGGGCGGGGTATTAATCTGTAACGTACTGATGGGTTTCGCTTCGCTCTACCCATCCTACTGTTTTTCGTGGCAAGCCACGGGGAATTAAACCCAAAGAGATTAA
>DRJN01000334.1 GCA_011052165.1 Gammaproteobacteria bacterium | reverse complement strand
TGCATAAGTATTCGCATGTATTTTATCCCCTCACCCCAACCCTCTCCCAGAGGGAGAGGGGGCTATGATGCAAATACTTATGCAACGATTGATATCCATGCACGCCCAGAGGCCGCCATCATCAATGTGGATCAAGACCTTCTTATACAAATCCATCATCCATAAAAAAGGCGCCTCATGATCACGTGAGACAGCCAACCTTGAAAAGTCAAGGGGAGCAAAGAAACTTGCTTATATTCGTTATTCTGGATACATAGTCTGTGCGTACAAAACATCTCTATTTATATCGCTAACAGTAATGGTTATGGAGCCATTTTCAGTTTTGAAAATTCAAATGCGCTATCCGGATCATCCGGAGGGAAACACTGCTATTATTACAAGTATATGATCTCGCCAGAGAAATTTCATCGCCATTACCGGCTGCTAATTTTGCTGACATGGACATTGCCTGCCATTGTCGGTCTGTCCTCTCTGATATTCATTAAAATGTTCACCCCCCAGCAAATGCTGATCATACTCACGACACCGCTGGAACCCATCTTCATCATCACGGGCATCGTCTTTGCCTACTGGTATCTCAACCGCTTCGCTCGGCCTTTTAACGCGTGGTTTAAAGATAGCTCGGCTGACAATACAGCCGCAGTGCTGCAGCAAATCAGGCGCTTCTCCCTGCATTTCTGGCTCTTGTTCCTGAGCTATATTCTCATGGCCCCGGCATCCATTATTATAGCTGCCGAATACTATACTGATTTTGTTGCCCTGCCCGTCGACTGGTTCCGAATTCATCTGGTCGCTCTCATCGTCGCGATCATCATCGGCCTGCCTTTTTTCTTCCGCTTTTTTGATCTTTTTGGCCAGGCGTTTGGCAATATTCGTAATCAGCAACCGGTGCTAACTATCAAAACCCGCATCTTTCTGGTTGCCTCACTGGTTCCCCTGCTCATGGATACCATACTGGTGCAATACTACTGGACCCGCACCGGTCATTTCACCTTCGAAACATTGATTATCTGGCTGATGCTGGAATTCCTCGCCATTGCCGGCTCGTTGCTGTTTATCCACAGTCTCAGCCAGAGTCTTGCGCCTTTGCAGCTACTCATTCAGAACTTCGGCAAAAATACTGCGGATACTCCGGCAAAACCTGTCTCACGCTCTACTGATGAACTGGGTTTCCTGGCCTGTGATCTCGGCTTTTTGCTGGAAGAACAGAACCTGCGCCGGAAAATTCTCGGCATCAGTAACCGCCTGCTGAGACAGGCTGGTTCCAGTAATGATCATGAAGAGCGGCTAGCTAATATCATCCAGCTGGGTAAAGACATTCTGAACGATGAGCTTATATGTCTGATATTGTTCGATGAAAATCGTCAGGATCTCGTCGGCGTCATTGACTCTTTCAATGGATACAGAAAGGAGGGTTATTACCGGCTGAAACTGGACGAACCTTCACTTGCGGTCACCGTTTTCAAACAGCATCAACCCCTTGCTATCGCCGATGTCAGCCGTGACCCACAAGTCGGTCCGTGGATGGCTGAAAAGTATGGGATCTGTTCAGCACTGGCGGTGCCGTTGATGATTGGCGACAGCCCTGTTGGCGTACTCCTGACAGCACGAAAAAAACCAACTCATCATTACACTGAACATGAAATACGAATCCTGCAGGTCTTTGCCCAGGAAACAGCGCTTATCATTCACAGCGAAAGCCTGGGCAACAACCATCTTTCAGCCGAGCAGCGCTATCGCAAACTGGTAGAACTGGCGCCCGATGCTATTTTGATCCTCGATGAGAACGGTGTGATTATCGAGGCCAATCAGGCTGCAGAAAACCTGTTTCTACAGGACTCATCTAAACTCAGAGGCCACAAGCTCCATAATTTTCTTGGCAGAAAACAGGAAAACGGGATTAAACCGCTATTGCAACTGGAACCGGGCCAGTCATCACACCTTGAATCGGCTATAAAAACCAGGAATGTTATCGTCGACATCCATGCCGGCGCTCTGATGCTTGATGAGAGTAAGATAATCCAGATCATTATTCAGGACATCAGCCAACGTAAACGCCTGGAAAGCGCCATCACCCAGATCGTTGAAGGTATTTCCACAGCGATTGGCGAAAGTTTTTTTCAGGCCATCGCCATACAGCTAACCAATATTCTCGGCGCCAGCGGCGTCAGCATAGGCACGCTTAAAAATGACGATCTGGATACTGTTTACACCATTACCTTTTATTTGAACGGCAAAATGCGACACAATATTCATTATTGCGCTCAGAATACTCCCTGTGCTGAGGTTATTGGAAACACGCCCAAAACCTACCCGGAAAATGTGCAGGCATTATTTCCCGATGACAATCTTCTTGTAGAAATGAACATTGAGGCCTATTCCGGTGTGCCCCTGTTCGATTCACAGGGAAAACCCCTAGGCTTAATCACCGCCTTTTTTAAAAATAAAATTGACCATCCCGAGTTTATAGAATCCGTATTGCAGATTTTTGCTGCGCGCACCGCAGCGGAAATTGAACGCAGTCAACGTGAGGAACATATCAAGTATCTGGCCTATTATGATACCCTCACAGGACTACCCAACCGCGAACTGCTGATGGATCGCCTGCATCAGGGGATCGCCCAGGCACCCCGCAGCCAAAGCCAACTGGCGCTCATGTTGCTGGATTTGGATCATTTTAAATCTGTCAATGACACCCTTGGCCACCCTGTCGGCGATCAACTCCTTACCCAGGTGGCGCAACGGCTCAGTGACTGTGTACGCGAAGGAGATACCGTCGCCCGACTGGGCGGTGATGAGTTTGTCATCCTCCTGCCCAGCCTCCCCGCTAGCGGCGAGGCCAGTGTTGACGTCAGGATTGTCGCCGACAAAATCCGCCACACCCTATCAGACACCTATTCAATTGAAGGGCATGATCTGTCAATCAGCGCCAGTATCGGCATTGCTTTTTATCCTGCGGATGGAGAAACAACTCACACCCTTTTTAAACACGCCGATATGGCCATGTACCAGGCCAAGGATGCAGGCCGCGACAACTACCGTTTTTTCTCGAAGGTAATGAACGAAGCAGCTATCGAACGTCTTGAAATTGAATCAGAACTTCGTCAAGCCCTGTCAAAAGATCAGTTTCAACTGCTGTTCCAGCCCAAGGTGGATATTATTCATAACCGCATCGTGGGTGCCGAGGCTCTGTTACGCTGGCGGCACCCCGAACTGGGCTTGATTCCCCCGGACAAATTTATCCCTATCAGCGAGGACACAGGACAGATTATTTCCATTGGTCACTGGGTATTTGAGCAGGCCTGTCAGGCGGCGGTTGAGCTCTGGTGTAACAAAAAAGACCGCAAAGACATTCAAACCATGTCAGTAAATGTCAGTCCACGCCAATTCCGGCATCCGGATTTTGTCACCCAGGTAAAAAATATTATTACCGAAACCGGGGTTGATCCGAATTGTATTGAAATTGAAGTAACAGAAAACCTGCTTATTCATGACTATGACGAAGTTCGCGGTAAACTTGAAGAGTTAAAAGCCATCGGCCTACATATTTCTATTGATGACTTTGGCACTGGCTATTCATCCCTGCGCTACCTGCAACAGTTGCCCGTTGATATTATCAAAATCGATCACTCTTTTGTTTGCAACATCGATACCGAACCGGCCAATGCCGTCATCGTTGAAGCTATTATTGCCATGGCCACCCGCCTGGGACTTGGTATTATCGCTGAAGGCGTGGAAACCCGTAGCCAACTGGCCTATCTGCGCGTGCAGGGCTGCACCATTTGCCAAGGGTTTTATTTCAGCAAGCCTCTATCTCAGACAGCATTTGCCGAACTGCTCGCAGGGGACCTGAAAACCATAAATCTGCTATAAGATTAGAAAATAGGGTGATCCATAGAAACGGCGGGGCTTCGAGAGACACCCCCGTGCACCGAGAGTCAAAAACCCTTTATTTGTTCGAGAGGTCAGCCAATACAGCCTATACGACTACCCCATCCCGAAAACCCTTTCCCGTCTTAGGGTTTGGTGGTAGCCTGATATCCACAAGATTCCAAGGTTCGGTTATATCGGAAAGAAACACACCCGCCCCCCTCATTCCTGCCTTCGAGCCGACCCAAAGACGCGCGAATCGCATTGAATTCTGAAGGGGGGTGTTATTCGTGGCACACCCACACGGGCGTCAACCACCAGTTCGGGTGGGACACGCATCTAACGAATAAGGTTAGAACAAGTCGCTCCAACGGACAGTCAAAAGGGTCATGATTTTTGCAGAGCAAAAAATCATGACCCTTTTGACTGCCGCTGAGCTTCGCGTTATAATTCACCAGATAGTTTTTACTAAATTGGATTTTATTAAATTTTTATCAGCCGTGATTAATTCTAAATTTTCAGTAATTGTGGTTGCTACAATTAATCTGTCTGCTGGGTCTTTATTGATTTCTTTTCCAAGGTTTACGGA
>DRJN01000333.1 GCA_011052165.1 Gammaproteobacteria bacterium | reverse complement strand
TGCATAAGTATTTGCATGTATTTTATCCCCTCACCCCCACCCTCTCCCAGAGGGAGAGGGGGCTATGGTGCAAATACTTATGCAACGATTAATACTAACATCCATCCATCGCTGTGCGCATTTCAGCCAGCAGCCCGGCAACCGCACTATTGATTCTGTCACCAGAACCTGTATTTTCCTCTATCTTGCGCACCAGTGCGCTGCCAACCACCACCGCGTCCGCTACGCGGGCGATACTGGCCGCAGACTCAGCATCCTTGATGCCAAAGCCCACACCAATGGGCAGGCTCGTCTGCGCCCGGATCTTTGCGACCTGTTCAGTGACTCCCGAGACATCCAGATGACCGGCGCCGGTAACTCCCTTCAGGGAAACATAGTAGATAAAGCCACGACCGGCCGCGGTAATCGCCTTAATCCGCGCGGCATCGGTCGTCGGAGCGACCAGGAAAATCATATCCAGATCATGCGCATATAACGCTGATAATAAATCATCCGCTTCCTCGGGCGGCATGTCCACCAGCAACACCGCATCGACACCGGCTGCCTGGGCCTCGCGTGCGAACTCAGCATAACCTTTGACTTCTACCGGATTCAGATAGCCCATCAGCACCACGGGTGTGTCGGCATCAGTCTGACGAAATGTGTGCACCATTTCCAGCACATCGTCCAGCGAGACCCCATGTTTCAGCGCCCGCTCCATGGCCCGCTGGATTACCGGCCCTTCGGCCATGGGATCAGAAAACGGCACGCCCAGCTCAATAATATCAGCCCCGGCTGCGACCATCGCGTGCATCAGTGAAACCGTCACCCCCGGCTCAGGATCACCGGCCGTGACATAGGGAACAAGAGCCTTGTTGCCGACCATGCGTAATTCTTCAAAACACGCTGCCAGACGACTCACAGGGTGATCCCCTCATGCTCGGCCACCGTATGTATATCCTTGTCGCCCCGGCCTGATAAATTAACAATAATAATTTGCTCCGTTGTCATCGTTGGCGCCAGTTTTGTCGCATAGGCCAGTGCGTGACTGGATTCCAGCGCTGGAATAATGCCTTCGATGCGGGTCAAATCATGAAAGCCCTGGAGGGCCTCATTATCATCAATCGTCACATAGTTTGCCCGACCGGTATCCTTCAACCAGGCATGCTCCGGCCCCACTCCAGGATAGTCCAGCCCGGCAGAAATAGAATGCGTAGGAATGATCTGGCCATGCGCATCTTCCATCAAGTAGGTACGGTTACCATGCAGGACGCCCGGCTGACCCGCGCACAGCGGGGCAGCATGGCGGCCGGTCTCCAGCCCATTCCCGGCAGCCTCGACGCCGTAGAACGCCACATCGTTGTCTTCAATAAAGGGATAAAACAGACCCATGGCATTAGAGCCGCCCCCGACACAGGCGAGCAGCGCATCGGGCAATCGGCCTTCCTGTTCCAGAATCTGGGCGCGGGCCTCGCGCCCGATAATGGTCTGAAAGTCACGCACCATAGCCGGATAAGGATGCGGCCCGGCAACCGTGCCAATAATATAAAAGGTATCGTCGATATTGGTCACCCAGTCGCGCATGGCTTCATTGAGCGCGTCTTTCAGGGTACGCGAGCCAGACTCCACCGGCACTACGGTGGCGCCCAGTAATTTCATCCGAAAGACGTTCATGGCCTGGCGCTGGATATCCTCCGCGCCCATGTACACCACGCATTCAAGCCCCAGACGGGCCGCCACCGTGGCGCTGGCCACGCCATGCTGACCGGCGCCGGTCTCGGCAATGATGCGCGTCTTGCCCATGCGTTTGGCCAGTAGCGCCTGACCTACCGTGTTGTTAATCTTGTGCGCGCCGGTGTGATTCAGATCTTCCCGTTTCAGATAAATACGCGCGCCACCCAGTCGCTGGCTCCAGCGTTCGGCAAAATACAGCGGGCTGGGTCGCCCGACATACTGCTGCAGTTCATAATCCAGCTCAGCGAGAAAATCGGCATCCTGCAGGTATTTCTCATAGGCTTCACGCAATGCCGCCAGGGGTCCCATCAGGGTTTCCGCTACGAACATGCCGCCATAAATGCCGAAATGCCCCTTGTCGTCCGGCATCGAGTATCGAGCTGATTGATTATCCATTGCCTGCAAAACTGCCTGCCTCATTGATAAATGCTGCCATTTTGAGATGATCCTTAATACCTTTTGCCGCTTCTACCCCGCCACTGACATCCACGGCATAAGGGTGCGCTGACTGTATCGCTGCACGAACATTCGCCGGACTCAGACCGCCGGCCAGGATCAGCGGCTGCTCCAGGACGGGAATGCGAGTCCAGTCAAAGGCCTGGCCGGTCCCCCCCGGCAGGCCCGGCTGATAACTGTCCAGCAAAATACCTGCTGCGGTTGGGTATTGGCGGGCCTGATACTCAATATCCACACCGTCTTTCATGCGCAAAGCCTTGATATAAGGCCGGTTATAGCGACGACAATCTGCCTCGGATTCATCGCCGTGGAACTGTAACAAGTCCAGCGGCACCTGGCTCAGCAAGGTGCGGATGGTGGTCTGCGTCTCATTGACGAACAGACCTACCGTGGTCACGAAAGGCGGTAAGGCGGCGATGATGGTCCGCGCCTGTTCGGCTGTCACTGCGCGCGGACTCAGCGGATAGAATACCAGCCCCAGGGCATCGGCACCCAGCCGCACGGCCGCCAACGCATCCTCAATCCGGGTGATGCCACATATTTTGATTCGTATGCGCAATGAACGCCGCCCGCGACAAAAGCCGGGAGCTTAGCAGTTCATGGGGGAAAGTGAAAGCCGAAGACCATAGAACAGAAGGAGTTCTTTTTGTTTTACAGTAGCTTAAAACAAAAAAACCCGCCTTGAGGCGGGTCTTCTGTCAGAAGGAGAGACTTGAATGGTTTTCTTCGCTTCAGGCGGCTTTCTTTCGTTTGGCTATGCCGAGCAAACCGAGCAGACCCGAACCAAACAGCCACACGGCAGCCGGGACGGGAACAGTCTGTACCTTACCGATTTTGGCTATCAGATTATCCGCTGTGAACGCATTGCCCAGCGCAATAGAACCGGTAGCATTAAAAAAAGAACCTTCAATCCCACCTGTCATGTTAGCGGTTGCCATGCTGCCACCGGTATAAGTCAAATCAGCCGAAAAAGTAGCACCTCCCCCCAGATCAACAAGGCTCAGGTTTGAAAAAGTAGCCGCTAAAATAGACCCGTTACCCACACTCAGCGTGCCAGAACCTGTTGTGTCTGACGTCAGAGAAAAAGGCTGATCAGGAAAATTATATAAGACAGCACCGCCACTATTGATAACGGTAATAGCGGTCCCACCCATCGTCAAGCTGGTCGCAGTACTGGTTACACCTGCATCACCAGTTAGTTGTTGAATATCCAGCGCGGGATATACCAGCGTCGTCGCCGCATTCGCCGCTGTTGCAAATAGCAAGCTGGCCGCCACAGGAATAGCTGTTTTAATTATTTTGTTCCACATTTTCATACCCACCTCTCCATCTGCACATTAATTAAAATTATTACGACTGGTTTTCGTTAGCTGACATGATGACTAAATTTCTGTCCGAATTTCTTCCGGGGGCTAATGACTAACAGGCCCAGGCCCAGCCCCAGCATCAACAGGATCAGCACACCGGGTTCTGGAACGGATACTGAAGCAGGGGCAGAAAGCTTACCATCGACATTGCCTGCAAAAAACTCTCCTTGACCAAAGGACTCTCCTTGACCAAACATTGCAGGGCCAAAATTCCTTGTCAAATTCAGTTGGAAAGCAAACAGTTTCGCGCCAACCACAAATTCATTAAGGAGAGAACCGCCCGTCGGGCTAAACTGGGCAGATAGAATGCCCATATTCGAGCCATTTGCTCCCCTCATCAGTAATCCAGTCAGGTCACCTTCCAGCAAAACAGTGGAGCCTGAGTCTCCATTGACAACCCTGAGATCTGGACCGTTGTTAAGCCCGGTAAACGTTGCCCGCGTAACACCGGAATTAGTGGAGGTGGTAGCAAGCTGGCCGCCAAACTCAAATATGCTTCCCTGGAGTTGCGGCGCCAAGCTGATGTCCTGTGACCTCGTCAAAGTACCCTCAACATTTAATAGTCCGGATTTAGAATATAAATTATACGTCATGCGGCCATCAAACGTGAGCTGGGGGTAGGCAGAGACGTTGAATGCGAGCAGACACATTCCGAGGCCTGCGAGTATACTTTTAAAATGGTTGATGGTAGTCATCCGGGTGTTCTCCCTGTATTACTAGTTTGCATTAATTTAAGGACAGTATAGTTCGCAGATCGTAGACACACTATAAGCAATTAGTCGTAGGTAAAATCCCTATCATCCTTAGTTACGTTACAATTGATGCAAATTTCACTCCATTTAATATTTTCCGTTATAAAACAATCGCTTAATTATATGAGCCAGGTTCTATATTTTCATTCTGTAAAGTTTACTGACGATCACTGAGTATCACTTTACTACCCCAGTACGACAGAAAAATGACAAAGTATTGATTTTTTTGACATTAATGATAAAAATAGACCCGCACAAGCGGAGGGAAACCCTTGTAAATTTTTCCGACAGACTGTCAAAATTTACAACGCCGGAAAAATTCTATTATCAATCGTTGCAACAGTATTTGCATGTATTTTATCCCCTCACCCCAACCCTCTCCCAGA
>DRJN01000332.1 GCA_011052165.1 Gammaproteobacteria bacterium | reverse complement strand
GTGCCCACAAAGGGATTACCACTCTGAGTGGCTTGACCATGAGTAAACATGATCGCGGGTACAGTGGCGAAAATCAGCACAGCGAGCAGCAGCAGACTATCGTAGATCATGGCGGCGAAACGGCGCAGCAGACCGGCATAGTTGATTGGAGTTTGGACGGATTTTTTCATAAAGCGGGCGGGTATCAGGGGTGATAAGGATTCCGCACGTATGGTACGGAATTAGGCCGGGTTTGTCATTTTTCAACGTGAAATGCCCGCTGTTTGGGTGAGAAAACGTGAAAATGCGGAAAACGCGAAAACGGAAGAAAAGAAAACGGGGTCAGAACACAGATTTGACTAATATACTAAATAGGCTTTTCAGCAGAATTCGTAATAGTAATAGTATATAAGCAAAATCTGTGTTCTGACCCCGATTTTTGACCCCGATTTTCCGATTTTCCTGACCCCGATTTTCTGACCATTTTCGGGGATACCCCAGCACCGAATCTGTAGTATCATCGCGTCTTTGTTTAAGCCTGATCCTCAATCCAGAGACAAGACCCATGCTGCAATTGCGAGGCGGTTCTGCCTTATCCGCATTCCGACTAAGAAAATTGTTAACCGCCCTGCAGACCGATGCCCCGGCAGTGCAGAACCTGCATACCGAATTCATTCATTTCGCCAGCCTCGACCGCGCCCTTGATGACGAAGAACGGGCTATTCTCCAGCCGTTGCTTGACTATGCCCCGTTGCAGACGAAGGCGGCGACAATTCCCTATTTTCGCCAGTATCTGGTGACGCCTAGGCCGGGGACGATTTCACCCTGGTCGAGCAAGGCCACGGACATTGCCCATAATTGTGGTCTGGGAGCCGTGCAGCGAATTGAGCGTGGGCTGATCTATAGCCTGAGCCTGAGTCAGCCTCTGAATGAAACGCAGGATCGGGCTATTCGCGCACGGCTGCATGATCGCATGACCGAAGCCGTGTTCGACGAGATCGACGATGCGGCGGCCCTGTTCAGCAAAGCCGAGCCTGCGCCGCTGACCGTGGTGGATATTCTCGGCAGCGGCGCTGAAGCCCTGCGATGCGCCAACCGGGAGATGGGATTGGCGCTGGCGGCCGATGAGATCGACTATCTGGTGGAGAATTTTCAGGCGCTGGGGCGCAATCCCACCGATGTGGAACTGATGATGTTCGCCCAGGCCAATTCTGAGCATTGCCGTCACAAAATTTTCAATGCCGACTGGATCATCGATGGCCAAAAGCAGCCGCACACCCTGTTTGGCATGATTCGCCATACTCATGAGTGCCAGCCTGATGGTGTGCTTTCAGCCTACCGCGATAACTCGGCCGTGATCGAAGGGTTCGAGGGCGCACGTTTCCATCCCGATCCGGACTCGGGTAAATACCAGGCGCACGTCCAGGCGGTGCCGATCCTGATGAAAGTGGAAACGCATAATCATCCCACAGGCATCGCCCCCTTTCCTGGCGCGGCTACCGGTTCCGGTGGTGAGATCCGTGATGAGGGGGCGACCGGTCGGGGGTCAAAACCCAAGGCGGGTCTGAGTGGTTTCTCAGTTTCCAATCTACAGTTGGCTGACTTTCCCCAGCCCTGGGAAAGCGACTATGGCCGGCCGGAACGTATTGCCTCGGCGCGCGAGATCATGCTTGAAGGACCCATCGGCGCGGCGGCTTTCAACAACGAATTTGGCCGCCCCAACCTGTGCGGCTATTTCCGCACCTATGAGGAAAAGGTGGTCTCGACCGCCGGTGAGGAAGTACGCGGCTATCACAAGCCCATCATGCTGGCCGGCGGTGTGGGTAATATTCGCGATGATCATGTACAGAAAAATAATATTCCGCCGGGCGCGCAGATCATCGTCCTCGGCGGCCCGGCCATGCTGATTGGCCTCGGCGGGGGTGCGGCATCGAGTATGTCTACGGGCGAAAGCCACGAAGATCTGGATTTTGCCTCGGTCCAGCGCGGCAACCCCGAAATGCAGCGCCGGGCGCAGGAAGTGATCGATCACTGCTGGCAGATGGGTGCGGACAATCCCATCATCAGCATTCACGATGTGGGTGCGGGCGGGATTTCCAATGCCCTGCCGGAATTGGTGCATGACAGCGGTCGTGGCGGGCAGTTTGAACTGCGCGCCGTACCCAACGATGAGCCGGGCATGTCACCGATGGAGATTTGGAGCTGTGAGGCGCAGGAACGCTATGTGATGGCGGTGGACGCCGAGGATCTGGATCGTTTCACCGGGATCTGCGCGCGCGAACGCTGCCCCTTCGCCGTGGTGGGCGAAGCCACCGAGGAGCAGCATCTGGTGCTGGGCGACGCTCACTTCGACAACATACCTATCAACATGCCCATGGAAGTGTTGCTGGGCAAGCCGCCAAAAATGCTGCGGGAAGTCAAACACCATACCTTTAGTAAAGCAGAATTTGAAACGGCGGATATCAAACTTGCGGATGCGGCGACGCGTATTCTCTCCCTGCCTACGGTGGCCTCAAAAGCCTTTTTAATCACGATTGGTGATCGTAGCGTCACTGGCATGGTGGCGCGGGATCAAATGGTCGGACCCTGGCAGGTGCCGGTAGCGGATGTGGCAGTCACGGCCACCGATTTTGAACACGCCACGGGGGAGGCCATGGCGGTGGGTGAGCGCACCCCGGTGGCGCTGTTGCATCACGCCGCCTCGGCGCGACTGGCGGTAGGCGAGGCGCTGACCAATATCGCCGCAGCGAAAATCGAAGACATCAGCCGTATCGTGCTGTCGGCCAACTGGATGGCGCCAGCCGGTCATCCCGGTGAGGACGCCGGGCTTTATGATGCCGTCAAAGCCGTCGGCCTGGAACTGTGCCCGGCGCTGGGCATCGCCATTCCCGTGGGCAAGGATTCCATGTCCATGAAAACGGTCTGGGAGCAGGACGGCGAACAGAAAAGCGTGACCGCGCCCCTGTCGCTGATTATTTCCGCCTTTGCGCCGGTGAGCGATGTGCGTAAAACCCTGACCCCGCAATTGCGCACTGATTGTGGCGATACCGATTTGATCCTGATCGATCTGGGCAAGGGACGTCACCGCCTGGGCGGTTCCTGTCTGGCGCAGGTCTACAAACAGCTCGGTCATCATCCGGCGGATCTGGATGATCCTGCCTGCTTCAAGGCTTTCTTTGTGGTCATCCAATTGCTGAACGAAAAGGCGCGGCTGCTGGCTTATCACGATCGCAGTGACGGCGGCCTGTTTGCGACTCTGTGTGAAATGGCCTTTACCGGGCATACCGGTCTGCGGGTGCTCCTGGACGATCTTGGTGAGGATAAAACGGCAGCGCTGTTCAACGAGGAATTGGGTGCCGTCATTCAGGTGCGCCATTGTGATACCGATGAAGTGATGTCCTGGCTGCGCGATGCCGGTCTCAAGCATCACAGCCATGTGATCGGCACACTTGCCGAGGATGATCGAATTGTCTTCACGGATGACAATGAAGCGATTCTGTCAGGCAGCCGGGTGGACTGGCAGCGCATTTGGCAACAGACCTCGTTCCAGATGCAAAGCCTGCGCGACAATCCGGACTGCGCCCGAGAGGAATTTGACGCTCTGTTGGACACCGATGATCCGGGCCTGCACGTGGCGCTGAACTTTGATCCGGCTGAAAATATCGCCGCACCTTATTTGAATCTGAATACGCGGCCGCGCGTCGCCATCCTGCGCGAGCAGGGTGTGAATGGCCAGATTGAAATGGCGGCGGCGTTTGATCGCGCAGGGTTCACCGCCGTGGATGTGCATATGAGTGACATCATCGAAGGCCGGGTTCACCTCAATGACTTTATGGGCCTGGTAGCCTGTGGCGGCTTTTCCTATGGTGATGTGCTTGGCGCGGGCGGCGGCTGGGCCAGATCGGTGTTGTTCAATGCGCGGGCGCGGGATCAGTTCGAAGCCTTCTTTAATCGTACCAACAGTTTCGGGCTGGGCGTGTGCAATGGCTGCCAGATGCTCTCGCGGCTGAAAGATCTCATCCCCGGCGCGGCGCACTGGCCGACCTTTGAGCGCAATTTGTCCGAACAGTTCGAAGCGCGTTTCCCGTTGGTGGAAGTGCAGGCATCGCCGTCTATCCTGTTGCAGGGTATGGCCGGTTCGCGTATGCCGATTGCCGTTGCCCACGGCGAAGGCCGGGCCGAGTTTGGTGAGCAGGCGATGGATGAACGTTTAATCAGCCTGCGTTATGTGGATCATTATGGCCAGGCTACCGAACGCTATCCCTTTAACCCCAACGGTTCGCCCGCAGGCGTCACCGGTCTGTGTAACGAAGACGGCCGTTTTACTATCATGATGCCCCATCCCGAACGCGTGTTCCGGGCCTTACAGCACTCCTGGCACCCCGATGACTGGGGCGAAGACGGACCGTGGATACGGCTGTTCCGCAATGCGCGCGCGTGGGTAGATTGAGTGTCGATGATTAACGCAGAGGACGCGAAGGCGCAGGG
>DRJN01000331.1 GCA_011052165.1 Gammaproteobacteria bacterium | reverse complement strand
CAGCATGTTCTCATGCCCGGTTTTATCAACGCCCACGGTCACGCCGCCATGAGCCTGATGCGCGGACTGGCCGATGACCTGCCGTTGATGGACTGGCTCGACAATCATATCTGGCCAGCAGAAAACAAATGGATTAGTCCTGAATTTGTTCATCACGGCAGTCTGCTGGCCTGCGCCGAAATGATCAAAAGCGGCACCACCTGCTTCAACGACATGTATTTCTTTCCTGACGAAACCGCACGCGCAGCAGAACACGCCGGTATGCGCGCCGTCGTCGGTCTAATCGTACTCGACTTTGCTACCGCCTGGGCCAGGGATTCGGATGAATACCTGCAAAAAGGCATCGCCCTGCATGACCAGCTCAACGGCAACAGTCTGATCAGCACTGCCTTTGCGCCCCATGCGCCTTACACCGTATCGGACGAACCCCTGAGCCGCATCGCCACCTATGCCGAAGAACTGGATATCCCCATCCACATCCACCTGCATGAAACCGCGTTTGAAGTACAGGCATCAGTAGAAAAATTCGGCCTGCGTCCCATCGAACGGCTGCAAAAACTGGATCTGCTCAGCCCGGGGCTGCTCGCCGTACACATGACCCAGCTTGAAAAAGAAGACATCCCTCTACTCGCCGAGACCGGCGTGCATGTCGTGCACTGCCCGGAATCCAATCTCAAGCTGGCCAGCGGTTTTTGCCCGGTACAGGCGCTGATTGAAGCCGGAGTAAATGTAGCACTAGGCACCGATGGAGCCGCCAGCAATAATGATCTGGACATGCTTGGCGAACTGCGTAGCGCCGCCCTGCTGGGCAAGGCGGTATCCGGCAACGCCAGTGCCGTGCCCGCCATGCAGGCCTTGCGAATGGCCACCCTCAACGGTGCCCGCGCCCTGGGACTGGAAGAAGAAACCGGTTCTCTGAAACCCGGTAAGGCCGCCGATATGATCGCGATAGATTTAAGTGGCGTGGACACCCAACCGGTCTATCATCCGCAATCACAGGTGGTCTATGCTGCCAGCCGTCACTGTATCCGTGATGTCTGGGTAGCCGGTAAACAACTGCTCAGAGACGGTGAACTGACAACCCTGAATTCAACTGCCATACTTGAACATGCCCATGAGTGGAAAGAAAAACTAGCGGGATAATTCTTGATGGGTTTCGCCTTGATGGGTTTCACTTTGTTCTACCCATCCTACTCATTTTTGAACTTGTGTAGGGGTTTCACTTTGATGGGTTTCACTTCGTTCTACCCATCCTACTCATTTTGAACTTGTGTAGGATGGGTAGAACGAAGTGAAACCCATCAGTTTTGCCGATAACGTACCGCCAACTCAACCTGGCCCTACGCATCGTGCCGAATAGTGGCGCAAAAATAAACCAGGGGAAAACCAATGTGGGACTTACATCATTTAGAAAAAGCCCATAGCGGCTATTTCAAACACTTGTTTATCGCTATGTGGTTCAACTTGCTGGGGCTGGTCATGGTGATAACCGGTATTATTCATGCTCTGATCCCCTGGCTGTTTCCGTTTACACCTTACCTGCTGGCCAGGAAAATTACCCGCAAAACGGAGCAATATTTTATCCAGGATGATTAAAAACTGGAAAACTCTGCTCCAGCAGGGCTTTGAACTACAAAGCTCCGGCACTACCGATGCCGCCAAAGTCCTGTTCCAGCCGCCGGAAAAACTGGCAGCAGCAAATTTAGTTGCACAGGAAGCACAGGGTATCACCTGCCACAGCCGGGTGCTCACGGTCTGTAGCATGAATCATGCGGGTGGCGTGTTGGCACAAACCCTGCCCGCACTCAGTGTCGGGGCCTATGTGGATATCCGGGCTTTCAACGCCTACCGCTTCTGGCAGGATGTGCAGGGGTTCACGCATACCCATCTCACTCCCGCCCACTGCCAAATGCTCATAAACACCCGGACATTTGCCAGGGTGGATCTAAGCGGCCTGTTCATTGCCTGTGGCAGCAACAATATCAGTTTTGAAATCATGGACGCTTTTATTCGCCGTGGTGCGACGTTCATGTGCAACTGGGGTATGACCGAAATCGGCCCCATCGCTATTAATACGGTTTTTGATTCTCTCGACAAACTTGAGCACTATCGGCAACAGGCTCCTGATACCGGTACGCTGATGGGCGACCGTTACTATTGTGATTATAAAATTGAAAATGCCTGCCTGCATGTAAAAGGCGCTATCTGCATCTATCCCGACTGGTTTAACACCCGGGATCGCGTGGTTATCAATAACGAGGGGGCGATGTATCACCTGGGACGCGCATCAACGGATGCATGTTTGTGATAACAGGGTACAAAAAAAGGCGGGTAGTATTAATCATTGCAACAGTATTTGCATGTATTTTATCCCCTCACCCCCACCCTCTCCCGGAGGGAGAGGGGGCTATGGTGCAAATACTGTTGCAATGATTAATAGAACCCGCCCTTTTCGTATCGTCCTGAGAACAGGCAGGAAAAAACTATTTCTTCTTGGCTTCGCGTTCCAGCGTTTCCTTGATAACATCTTCGGCCACGTTTTTCGGACAGGGCATGTAGTGCAGGAATTCCATGGAAAACTGGCCACGACCGGACGTCATGGTGCGCAGATCACCGATGTAACCGAACATTTCGCTTAGCGGACATTCCGCCTTGATGCGAACACCCGTGGCGCCGGGTTCCTGTGACCGGATCATGCCACGGCGTCGATTCAAATCGCCAATCACGTCACCGACATGCGCTTCCGGCGTAAACACATCCACCTTCATGATCGGTTCCATTAACTGGGGACCCGCCTTGGGCATGGTTTGACGGTAGGCCGCACGGGCAGCCAGTTCATACGCAACCGCCGAGGAATCGACCGGATGATAACCACCATCCAGCAGGGTGACTTTGAAATCCAGAGTCGGGAAACCCGCCAATACACCGCGTTCAAGACTATTGGCAAAGCCTTTCTGGACCGCAGGCCAGAATTCGCGCGGCACATTGCCGCCGCTTACTTTTGACTCGAACTCGTAGCCACTGCCGGGTTCGCCCGGCTCAATAACGTAATCGATTTTAGCAAACTGGCCGGAACCACCTGTCTGCTTTTTATGGGTATAGCTGTCTTCAACCCGCTGGGTAATGGTTTCGCGGTAAGCGACCTGGGGCTTGCCGACTTCCACTTCCACACCGTGGGTACGTTTAAGAATATCGACCTTGATATCCAGATGCAGTTCGCCCATACCCTTGAGAATGGTTTCGCCGCTGTCTTCGTCGGTTTCGACATGGAAAGAGGGATCTTCCTGAATCATTTTGCCCAGCGCTACGCCCATTTTTTCAGACGCGGCCTTGTCTTTTGGGGAGATGGCAATGGAGATCACGGGAGCCGGGAAAACCATCGGTTCCAGGGTTGCCGGTTTCTTCGGATCACAGAGGGTATGGCCGGTTTGCACATTTTTCATGCCCAGCACGGCAACAATGTCGCCCGCCTGCGCACTGCTCAGTTCCTCACGGGAGTCGGCATGCATTTCCACAATCCGGCCGATACGCTCGGTCTTGCCGGTAAAGGTGTTGAGTACGTTGGTGCCTTTTTCAATCTTTCCGGAATAGATACGGATAAAGGTCAAGGCACCAAAACGGTCATCCATAATTTTGAAGGCCAGCGCGCGTAATGGTCCTTCAACATCCACAATGGCAAATTCACCCGTCTCATTACCTTCCAGATCCACTTCCGGCTGCGGTTTGACTTCAGTCGGATTGGGCAGGTAATCCACCACCGCGTTCAGCACCAGTTGGATCCCTTTGTTCTTGAAGGCCGAACCGCAATAAGTAGGAAAGAAATCCAGCGCAATCGTGCCCTTACGGATGCAGGCTTTGAGCTCATCAATCGACGGCTCGTTGCCTTCCAGATATTGCTCCATCAGGCCGTCATCCTGCTCGACGGCCATCTCGATCAGTTTTTCGCGCCATTCCTCGACCTTCTCCTGCATATCGGCCGGAACATCCTTGATGGTGTAATTCGTTGGGTCACCGGAATCATCCCAGATCCAGGCTTTGCGCGTCAGCAGATCGACCACGCCTTTGAACTCGTCTTCGATACCGACAGGCAGTACCATCACCAGCGGGTTCGCGCCCAGTACATCTTCCACCTGCTCGACCACACGGTAAAAATCCGCCCCCACGCGATCAAGCTTGTTGACCAGAATGATCCGCGCCACTTCCGAATCATTGGCGTAGCGCCAGTTGGTTTCGGACTGGGGTTCAACGCCGCCGGAACCACAGAACACACCGATGCCGCCGTCCAAGACTTTCAGTGAACGATAAACCTCAATCGTGAAATCAACGTGTCCGGGGGTATCGATAATATTCAGGCGGTGGTTATCCCAGATACAGGACGTAGCAGCAGACTGAATAGTAATGCCGCGCTCCTGCTCCTGATCCATGAAATCCGTGGTAGCCTCGCCATCGTGCACTTCACCCAGTTTGTGGATTTTACCGGTCAGTTTGAGAATACGCTCCGTAGTGGTGGTTTTACCTGCATCCACGTGGGCAAAAATGCCTATATTTCTATAGTTTGTTAATTCAGTCATGTTCCCGCTACTCGCATAAAAAATGTTGGTTAATTATTGGATTACTGGTCAATTCTCAACTGCAACCGGTATGTTCCGGATCACCCGCACCTCAGGATGGCCTCCCGAGGGCGGCGCATTATAGCCCAAACTTCTCATAAATGTATGATATTGATGTTTCAAATGTGATATTTGGAGGAAACGGGGATTTGGTCTCGCCCTCGTGGCTATCAGGATCGGGGCAAAATAGTAAAAACCAATCAAACCTCACCCCGCATAAATACCTTAGTCCAGGTCAGGTGGGATTGAAGGATAAAGCCCATATTATCAATCGTTGCAACAGTATTTGCATGTATTTTATCCCCTCACCCCAACCCTCTCCCAAAGGGAGAGGGGGCTATGATGCAAATACTGTTGCAACGATTAAATACGATACCTGTCCCCTTCCTTTGAGAAAAGGGAAGTAGCTGACAGTTCCGGCGTTTCACGGTAAGCTAACCGCCCATGAACAGTCAAACCCTGAATATCGATCCGCAGGAAATTGCTAAATTCGAAGAACTGGCTTCACGCTGGTGGGATCCACAAAGCGAATTCAAAACCCTGCATGATATCAACCCCCTGCGTCTGGATTTTATCGACCAGCGCGCAGTCCTATCCGGCAAGACCGTACTCGATGTAGGCTGCGGCGGTGGCATTCTGTCCGAAAGCATGGCCCAGCGGGGCGCCACAGTCACGGGGATCGACATGGGCAAAGCCCCGCTTAGCGTGGCCCGATTGCACCAGATGGAATCCGGCGTCAAGGTCGATTACCGCCAAATCACCACCGAAGAATTGGCCGCAGAGGAACCGCAGGCTTACGATATCGTGACTTGCCTGGAGATGCTTGAGCATGTGCCGGATCCCGCCTCGGTTATTCGCGCCTGCGCCGAACTGACCAAGCCCGGCGGCCATATCTTTTTCTCCACCATCAACCGTAATCCCAAAGCCTACATGTTCGCCATCGTCGGTGCAGAATACCTGCTGAAACTGCTACCCAAAGGTACGCATGATTATAGTAAGTTCATCAAACCTTCCGAGTTGGAAAAGTGGATCCGGCAGGCTGATCTGTCCCTGCAGGAAATCACCGGCATGAGCTACAACCCCCTGAGCCAACGTTACTCACTGGGCTATGATGTCAGCGTAAATTATCTGATGCATTGCCAGAAGTCATTACGAGGGAACGGATAGTAAATGATGGGTTTCGCTCCGCTCTACCCATCCTACAAAGAGGCACAAAGAGGACAGGTAGAGCGGAGCGCGAAGTCCAGTAGGGAAACCCATTAACTGTATCCTTACTGTTCATTTTGGGACTTATAAAAATTTGATTAACACCCTGTCCCCAACTCGAATCAACACCGTGCTGTTCGATCTGGACGGCACCCTGGCGGATACCGCGCCGGATCTGGCAGCAGCGTTGAATGCCGTGCGGCTGAGTAAGGGCAAGCCCGCCCTGCCCTTCGAAAAAATTCGCCCCGCCGTCTCTCGCGGTGGCAAGGCGCTGATTGAAGTGGGTTTTAACCTGCCCCCTGATAGCGACAAGGCTGAAAATTTGCGCTTGCAGCTACTGGATCATTATCGGGAAAACATCGCCTGCCACACCCGGCTATTTCCCGGTATGGACAGGGTGCTGGCGCATATTGAGAACAACGGTAGCAACTGGGGCGTGGTCACCAATAAACCCGGCTGGCTGACTGAACCATTGATGGCCGAGCTGAATTTAAAACAACGCGCGGCCTGTATCGTCAGCGGCGATACACTCGATGAGCGCAAACCTCACCCCGCGCCCCTGTTGCACGCCTGCCAACTCGCGGGCAGCCCCCCTGAACACTGCGTTTATATCGGCGATGCTGAACGCGATATGATTGCCGGCAATCGCGCCGGCATGCACACCCTGCTGGCCCTGTTTGGCTATATTGGTGAAACAGATCGGCCCCTCGAATGGGGCGCCGATGCCACACTGAAATCACCCGAAGAATTACTGCACTGGCTGATCAAGGCAGAATAAAATAAACACCATGTCCAATACCTTTATTTATCTTGCCATTACCCTGACCGCCGCCGTCTTCGGTGCGCTGGGCGCCTGGCTACTTCTGCAAGCCCGCATCAGCGCCCTGCGCGAGCGCAACACCCGGCTCGTCACCACGCTTGAATTGCAGGAGAAAAATGCAGAAGAAAAAATCGCAGCATTGGAACTGTCGCAGCAACAGGCACGGCAACAAATCCGCGAACAGCTCTCTGACACCTTTAGCACCCTGTCCCGTGAAGCGCTAAAACATAACAGCGATGACTTCCTGAAACTGGCTCAGGAAAATCTCAAGCAGTTCCAGTCACAGGCGCAATCCGATCTGGGCCAGAAAGAAAAAGCCATCGAAGATCTGATCAAACCGATTCAGGAAGCCCTGCAAAAAACTGATCAACAGATCCAGGGGATGGAAAAGGAACGCCGCGAAGCTTATGGCGCGCTGCATAGCCATCTGCAAAGCATGACTCAGGCACAAGCCAGCCTCAGTAATGAAACGCGCAATCTGGTCAATGCCCTGCGCCGTCCTGAAGTGCGCGGCCAGTGGGGCGAAATGACCTTGAAGCGTTTAGCCGAACTGGCGGGGATGGTGGAACACTGTGATTTCTATGAGCAGGAAAGTGTGCATACCGACGAGGGTCAACAACGCCCGGACATGATTGTCCGTATGCCCGACGGCCGCGAAATCATCGTCGATGTAAAAACCCCGCTGGACGCCTATCTCAGTGCGATTGAAAAAGAAGACGACCAAAGCCGTGATCAGGAACTCAT
>DRJN01000330.1 GCA_011052165.1 Gammaproteobacteria bacterium | reverse complement strand
GGGGCTATGATGCAAATACTGTTGCAACGATTGATATAGGCGAGTAGTTCCTTCGGTCGCCCACCCGCCCGGGGTTTTTTTGATCTTCCTGGCGATGGTTACGCCGGTGAGGCGATATTGGCTTCACCCGTTGCCGGGGTTTTGAGGCTTTCGGCGAAGTCGAGCATGCGTTTGACGGACACCATGGCCTGTCGGCCAATGTCTGGATCAACCTGGATTTCATTATGGCCGTTTTCCAGTGTCCGGACCAGGTTTTTCAGGTTGTTCATGCCCATCCAGGGACAGTGTGCGCAACTGCCGCAACTGGCGCTGTTACCGCCAGTGGGGGCGATAATGAAATGTTTGTCGGGGGCGGCCTGTTTCATTTTGTAAAAAATGCCGCGATCAGTGGCGACGATGAAGGTGTCGTTCTTTCTTTCCTTTGCTGCCCGGATAATCTCGGTAGTGGAGCCGACCAGATCCGCCTGATTAATCACTTCCAGCGGCGATTCGGGATGTACCAGTATGGCCGCATCAGGGTATTGGCTATGCAGTTTGATCAGTTCCCTGGACTTGAATTCATCATGCACAATACATGAACCCTGCCACAGCAACATATCGGCGCCAGTGACTTTCTGAATGTAGCCGCCGAGGTAACGATCGGGTGCCCAGAGAATTTTCTCACCTTTTTCATGCAGGTGGCGAATAATTTTTGTAGCAATGCTGGAGGTAACGACCCAGTCAGCACGGGCTTTAACCTCGGCGCTGGTATTGGCATAGACCACCACTGTGCGATCGGGATGCTCATTGCAGAAGGCATTGAAACTGTCGGCTGGGCAGCTGAGATCCAGTGAGCACTCCGCCTCCAGGGTGGGCATCAGGATCTGTTTTTCCGGGTTGAGGATTTTGGCTGTTTCCCCCATAAAACGCACGCCCGCCACGACAATGATCGAGGCGGCATGGGCATGTCCAAAGCGCGCCATTTCCAGTGAATCGGAAACACAGCCACCGGTTTCATCGGCCAGCATCTGCAAATCATTTTCGGTGTAATAATGCGCGACCAGAACGGCGTTTCTTTCCCGTAACAGTTGTTTGACGCGCACTCTCAGTGCCTGCCGTTCTTCCTCGGCAAGCGCTTGCGGGGGGGGGACGGCCAGCGCACGCTGGCGAATTTCGCTGTCCTCAGCAATAATGGAAGAATAAGCTGTATTCATAAATTACGAGTGCCTTAAATCAGGCCGGTACCAGTCAGACAAGATGTGTAGGTGATGGCTGGTTGATTATATATATGAATTAAATGAGTTTAAAACAAGACTTATTCATTGGCTAGCTACTCTTTTTAGATAGGCCGCAGCAGGTATGGTTTACCCCCAAATCTAATGTTAATTATAATAAACATGTTGTAACTTAATGTTTTTATAGTATTATTAATTCAGACATCCTTAATTCCTGTGAGGCGGCATGGACCGGCAGAAAGTTCTCGAGAAAATCAGCAAGTGTCTGCGCCTCTCAGCGTCCTGCAACCCCCATGAAGCGGCATCAGCGCTGCGGCAGGCGCGTTGCCTGATGAAAAAATACCATGTCAGCGATGATCAGATCCAGACGCTACAGGTGGAGGAAGATTCTGCGCGCTATGGCGGTCAGTTTAACCCGCCTTTCTGGGCGTTGGCGCTGTCCGATATGGTTTCCCGCGCCTTTGATTGCCGGGTGCTCATCGCCCGCCGGTTTGGCCGGCAACCGGAGTACCGCTTTATCGGCATGGATTGCGCGCCTTCCATCGCGACCTATACCTTTACGGTGCTTTACCGCAAGCTGGAACAGGCCCGCGCGGCTTTCATGCAGGATCATGAGGCTAAAGAGGATGAGGCGGACAACGCTCGTCGAGGTGATGTGTTTGCCCAGGCCTGGCTGTTCCGGGTGACGACCAAGGTGGCGGCATTTGGGGTGAACCCGGCTACTGGCGCGTTGCTCAACCGCTATCTGAAAGAGCAGTACGGAGGCACGCTCGAATTTGTTCAGGATCCGGTTGCGACAGAAACAGCGGATTATGAGGATATACTTTGCGGAATGAAGGCGGCGGGGGAGGTGGCTCTCTACCGTTCCATGTCGGGGCTGGCCTGCTCCGTTTTACCGGCTAAGGCCGTTATTTAGCCAACAATACCCTTCATAGAGTCCTACTCCCCGTCTCTATTGTGCAACTTTTTCCCTGGATAACGGGAACGCATCCCAGTCTGCATGCAAACCAATGATTAAAACCGAGGCCTAAATCGAGTACTATTAGGGTTAAATAAAGGGTTTTAATATCCTTAGTTTTAACAAGGACAGTGCGTTCAATGCTATGACTGCAGTCATCAGATTAAAGTACAGCGGAATTATCAAGAAAGTGCCCTGTGAAATGGCGCTGACATTTGGTCGGGATAAAAATAATGATGTGGTGCTCAATGATCCGCACGTCTCCCGCAATCATGCCATTATTCGCTGCGTGGGCCAGGGTGATTATTATTTTATCGACAGTGGCAGTTCCAATGGCAGTTACATCAACAAGAAGCGCATCGCCGCGCCCAGGTTGTTGCGTAATGGCGACTGTATCAGCATTGGCCGGGCACAGATCCTGTTTACCCAGGATGTCAAAGTGGCCAGGCATGTTGATACGCTCTCCCTGCAGGATACCCTGATCTCGGATACGCCGGAGATCAAGCAGATCACCATTCTGGTGGCGGACATCCGTGGTTTTACCTCACTCTCGGAACGGGTCAACATCCGCACGCTGACCAAATTAATGAACAGTTGGTTTCATCAGGTCAGTAATGCCATTTTCAATAATGGTGGTGTGGTAGATAAGTTCATCGGTGACTGTGTCTTTGCCTGCTGGGAGTCGGAGGTGGATCAGAAAAAAACAGTGATTCAGGCGCTCACGGCAGCCTACCATATCAACCGTGTTACCCAGGAACTGAACCAAACTTATTCAGAAATACCTGAAGCGGTACGGATTGGTGTTGGTATTAATACCGGCGCCGCCTCTCTGGGTATTGGCCAGGATAATACGGCGCTGGGGGATGCCGTCAACGTGGCATTTCGCCTGGAGAGTGCGACCAAGGCCCTGGGCACCGACGTGATCATGAGTGAAACGGCCTACCGGCATTTGCCGGATGAATTTATGAGAGACAGGAAACAGCATGTTAAAGTAAAAGGTAAACGTGACACGGTGCGTATCGTTTGTCTTAACTTCGATGAAGCCGAGGAAATTTTAAAGAGCATCCGCGCACAAGAACAGAGTTCATCGCTAGAGGGCGTTTCCGGTCTGAAAATATCATGAAACACGAGATTAAACGACCCCGCCGCAAGTGGACGGAGTATTGAGTATAGCTTGGGTGGAGCAAAGCACAAAGTCCGGAGGGAAAACCCAACAAGCAAAGCTACCCATCCCGGTATCTCTCTTGATATCCTGTTTAGCTAGCGGAATAGTTTATTTTGCATAGCTTCGGCCGGATTTTATCTGATTAATAGTATAGACAGTAAAAAATAATATGGTATTGAGTGAAACGATCGGCTATGGGCTGTTAGTTCTGTTGTTATTGGCGGCCATTGTCAGCGTACTTTTTTTTAACAAAATAAAACGTGGCTATACGGATTGGTATTTATTCCATACCGTTAAAAAACTCGGGTATGACGTCATACAAAACATCATTCTTCATGATGGTATGGATGGGACTGTCTGCATTGATAATCTTGTGCTAATGCCGGATAAAATTCTGGTTGTCTCAGTGGGGCGTTATCAAGGGGCCGTATTCGCCTCGGAGAATATCGATATTTGGACCCAGGTGGTAGGCAAACGCAGCTACAAGTTCAATAACCCACTGCTCAAACTTGAACAGGATATTTCGGCAGTGAGGGCGCATGTACCCAAAATCAAGGTGACCGGTATTCTGGTTTTTTCTTCGGATGTGGACTTTCCAAAGGGAAAGCCGGACAACGTTATTTCAGCGTCTGAAGCGAAACGGTGTTTTGGAAACACACATAATAAAAAGATAAACGGTGAGTACCTGAAGGCATGGAATGAAATTAAAATTTTAGATGAGGTCTGATGATGTTGGATAAGGTCAAATCGTTTATTGGCAAAATGCTGAATGAATCCGAAACGCTTACTGATCTTAGTAATGATATTCAGCTTGCTGCTGCATTGTTACTGGTTGAAGTGATGAACGCGGATGATAAAATAGATGAGCGGGAGAGAAATGCGGTTCAGACAGGGCTAAAGAATATTTTTGAGATGACGGATGAAAAAACAAGAGCAGTGTTTGAAATTGCGGAGAACCGCGCAAAAGATGTAATTCCATTGCAGCGATATACCTCTATACTTAACAAGGCTCTGGAGCCGGAAGCGAAATTGAAGTTGCTGGAACAAATATGGCGAGTCGTGTTCTCCGATGATGAGATGGACAAGTATGAGGAGAGTTTGGTCAGGGAAATAGCCGAGTTGCTTTATATTCGCCATTCTGATTTTATTTTTGCCAGGCAACGGGCGAAAGGTGAAATTTAAACCCCCGTAACCCGATCAAAAACGTATGTGGAGTTTTGCAGGGCCAAACTACGCGAGCCCTTGACCGGCGTACAGAGCGCATGCTTATGAGAGGATAATATTGTCTGTTCAACCCTGGATGCGAAGGTTCGAAGGCGTATATAAAGATAATGCATAATTTTCTGTTGCATGGTTTAAGCGATAAAAAATGGCTGCTGCTGGTTGCGCTGTTTTCCATGACGCCCGTTTATGCAGTAAATAACGGCAGTATTTCGCGTGCGCAATTTACTACCCGAATTGAAGATCGGGAGCCTGTCGATCAGGTTCTGGTGCTGAACAACAATATCACTACATTGTACTTTTTTACGGATGTACGGAATATGCAAGGCCGAACGGTTACGCATATCTGGGAATACAAGGGCCAGGTAATGGCGAAAAAACGGTTCAGTATCAAGGGTCCACGCTGGCGGGTTTTTTCACAAAAAGAACTGGATCCGTCCATGACGGGGATGTGGACAGTGATCGTCAAAGACGACCGGGGCTGGCCGCTTGCGGTTTCTGTTTTTCGCTATGTCGACAGGGAGTCGGGCGAAAAGACTGCGATTCTGCCGGTATCAAAAAAATAATCAAAACGTGATTATTCAGAAATCGTATTTATGGCTGAGTTTCGTCGGTGGGACCGGGGGCTGTTTTTGCTACATCCACAACATTGCCATCAGCCGTATCCAGTGGTTGTGGTGTTATGGGCATAGGGCCTTCTTCAACTGCGGGTGGACCCATTGTCGGAGTGGTTTCCTGATGGGCAACCGGGGCGCTGGCCATCAGTACATTCCATTTTTCAAGCAGCTGGTTAAAGGTGGTTTTGGCCTGCTGCCGCAGGCGTGATTCTTCTCCGGCAATCGCCAGTTTTGACGGAAGATCGACTACCTGTTTCAGATTTTCGACCGGGTTGATCGAGGCTCTGGCTTTGAGTGGTGGCGCGGCGGAGGTTTTGCTGAGTTGTAACTCCTGCTGCATGCC
>DRJN01000329.1 GCA_011052165.1 Gammaproteobacteria bacterium | reverse complement strand
TGTTGTCGGATACGCTGGCATCAAACAGATAGGGATGCTGATGCAGGTAGATCGCAGGCAAACGTGTTGGCAGGCGTGCATTTTTCCAGCTGAATGTGCGCTGCTGGTAATGTACCTGGCAGCGCTCGGGTGTATTCAGCCCGGCGAGTATCTTCAGCAGGGTGGTTTTGCCCGATCCGTTTGCGCCAGTCAGCAGTAATGTTTCCGAGTGGTTTATTACCAGCTGTTCGATATCCAGCAAGCATTTACCATTATATAGTTTCAACAGGTCGCTGTAGGCAATCAGTTCCTGTTTGGTACTCATGCGATCATTTCCCCGCGGCCCTGCAACAGTGTTAACGCTGTGTTGAGCAGCAGCGCCAGTATCAACAATACCAGTCCCAGTGCTATACCCTGAGAAAATTCACCCTTGCTCGTTTCCAGCGCAATGGCGGTAGGAATGTTGCGGGTATGATTAAGGATATTGGCGCCGACCATCATGGAGCTTCCGACTTCAGCAATGATGCGGCCAAATCCTGCGATTAATGCAGCAAACAGGGCAAAGCGTACTTCGAATAAAAGTGTCTGCATGGCACGCCAGCTTGATGCCCCCAGCGTCAGCGCTGTTTCCCAGGCGCGCCGGTCAGCCGCCTGGATAGCAGAATGCCCCATGGCGACCAGCACCGGAAGACACAGCATCATCTGGCCCAGAATCATAGCCTGCTGGGTAAATAGCAGACGCAGGTTGCCAAACGGTCCACTGCGCGACAGTAACAGGTAAAGCGTCAGGCCAATGACTACGGCAGGAACAGCCATGAGTGAATTGAACAGTGCGATGAGTGGCCGGCGGCCGGGAAAATGACCGTAGGCCAGAATAAAAGCCAGCGGTAAGGCGAGAACGGCGGTATACAGGACCGCCTGGGCGGATACCTTGAAGGATATGCTGACTATCGTCCACAGTGTTGCATCGCCGCTGAACAACAGCATCAGGGCCTGTTTGCTGGCATCGACCAGGCTGTCCATTACGGCACCGGTACCGCCATGGGAATGAATAACGGGTTGCCGTCGATACGGTAGTCATGAATCACGGTTTGTCCCTCCACCGAGGTGACCCAGGCAATGAACTCCATCGCTGCCCGGTAATGGCTGTCGGCATAACGCGCCGGGTTGACGGCGATAATGCCATAGGGGTTGAACAAACGTTTATCACCTTCCATCAGCAGTTTTAGCGGACTCTTGCTGCGATAGGCTAGCCAGGTGCCGCGGTCCGTGAGGGTGTAGGCTTGTAGTTCACCGGCGATCTGCAGGACTTTCCCCATGCCCTGACCAGCTTCCCGGTACCAGTCGCCTGCCGGTTTTTGGCCAAGGATTTTCCACAGATACAGTTCTTTTTTGTGTGTACCGGAAGCGTCACCGCGTGATATAAACAGGCTTTTGCTATCGACGATCTTTTGCAGCGCCTCGGCCACGTTGTGGATTCCGCTCACAGTAGCCGGATCATCGGCAGGTCCGACAATAACGAAATCGTTGTACATCACCTCGCGCCGGTTGACACCGTGACCTTCGGCAACAAAACTATTTTCACCAATTCTGTCGTGTACCAGCACCAGGTCCACATCACCGTCACGCCCCATGCGCAATGCCTTGCCAGTGCCAACAGCAATTACCTGGACACTGATGCCAGTCTGCTTTTCGAATGGTGGTAACAGTTTGTTCAACAGGCCGGAGTTTTCGGTACTGGTCGTGGTAGCCAGGCGGATCATCCGTTCGGCGGCGTTGAGTGGTGTCATGGCTGCCAGCAGCAGGACTATAAACAGAGTTTTGGAAACATTTTTTAACATGGACAGCACTCCTGAAACAGGATATTTCCAGAGGGTTAAAAGGGATACAGGGAGGCTGGAGCAACATCCATGCCACGTGTTTGAGAGTAGGGATGGGAGTAATCTGTGGCAGAATTTCACGGAAGCTGGCTCATACTGTCTCAACGATGTAACAGTATGCACTATGGGAGTATCAGGTCTGTGTCGTGTAATCACCGGTTTTCTGTGAATGCAGTTGTTCAGATATGGCATCGAAAATAATATTTCCAGCACCATTAAATACCAGGAAATTTTTGCCTCTGGCGCGGGTGATAACCGTTAACCCGGCCTGGCGTGCCAGTCGTAGTCCCATTTCCGTGACACTGGATCGAGACAGCAAGACAGGGATACCCATTTGCGTGGTTTTAATCACCATTTCCGATGTTAGCCGGCCGGTGGTGTAAAACAGCTTGTCGGCACCGCTTATACCCTCCAGCCACATCTGTCCGGATATGGCATCAACGGCGTTGTGCCGTCCTACATCTTCGATAAAAGCCAGAATCTCCGTTCCCTGACATAACGCACAACCGTGAACACCGCCAGCGGTGCGGTAAACATCATTGGCATGGCTCAGTGTATGTAACAGCTCGTATAAATATGACTGGCGCAGTTTTACACTAACGGCGCGGATACTGCCTGGATTCTCCATGAGTTCACCGAACATCGTGCCTTGTCCACAACCTGTGGTGACAGTGCGCCTGGCCAGTTTGTTTTCCCAGTCTGTATTATGCCGGTAGGTGGTGACACTCACCGAGTGGGTTTCGATGTCCACCTGCACCGACTTGATGTCATTCAAATCGGAAAAAAACTGCTGGTTACGCAAATAGCCGAGTGCGAGCAGTTCCGGGTAGCTGCCTAGCGTCATTAATGTCACGATTTCATGTTTATCGACGTACAGTGTCAACGGTGATTCGCCAGCAATGCATGTATCAAATGGTGTGCCGGTTGCGTCGATCGCTTGTACCAGGTGAGTGGGATCAATGGTGGCATGAGTGAGTTGCGGGCGGTAACGGTGGTCAGTGGTTTCAGTCATGGGCGTTGCTCCGGCAGCTTGACAGTGGTACCGGAAGCAAAAAATATGCCGCTGGTTTCAGGGCTCTCGTCATTGCGAGCGAAGCGCTGCAATTTGCTCGTCTATTCTCTTTTTTAAACAGGACGTCAACGTTTAGTTCTTCTCCGGGGTTCTTCCGGTAACGGCAGTGTATAATCTACACCGAGCTGTACCTTGCAGTTTTCCCGAACTAATAGGAGATGGATATGGAATCGGTATTTATCGAAAGTGACGCTCAAACGTTTGACGAACTGGATGCTTTCCCCGGGGCAAGCTGGACTGTTCTGGCTGAGCCTGTTCCACAGGGTTCCATTCATCGATTGAGGATGACGGAGGGTACTGTGATTCCGCCGCACACGCATCCTGTCGACGAATTTGTATACGTGCTCAAGGGTACTATTGAAACCGGCGGCAGGGAGTGTCTTGCCGGCACTTTCTGGAAAACACCTGCCGGCACTCGACAAGGCCCGCATATTGCGAAAACAGACGTCGAATTGATGACGGTTCGCCTGGGGCCTATGGGTGAATTCGAGTAGCCTCGGGTGCGTCAACCTGTGCAGCATGACAGCATAGGTAACATCGCAATATCATGAGTAAAGACTCCTGACATCAGGCTGTCAGGAGGGCTGGAGTATAGTCGGTTTTCCTTTTTTCACTGAGCAGGAATAAAACGATGACCAATCCAATTAAACAACATGGCGCCTTCAGCTGGAATGAGCTGATGACTACGGACGTAAATGCAGCGAAAACCTTTTATGGGGAGCTGTT
>DRJN01000328.1 GCA_011052165.1 Gammaproteobacteria bacterium | reverse complement strand
CACCTCCGAACATCGAGTTTCCAATGCTAAATGATATTTCGTTGGGAGTATAGCGTCACCCAGAGTTGCTTACGCATCCTAAGTTTCACGTTTGTATCAACCTTGTACGAATTTAGGATCCGCGGTATCAGGCGCCAGCCTGGCCCACAGGATCTCATAGCTGGCATAGTACCCTGTGCCGAATAACGGGTTGATGCGTGCCTGTTCCAGATTTTCTCCCTGGAACAATTTTATCCGGGTTGTTTCCAGCTCTCTGTCAGAAAGCCAAGTGTGCATTTCGTCCATCAGTCGTATTCGATCTGCGAAGGTGGTGTTGTCATCACCTGCACCGATGGTGACAAAGAAAATGGCCTGTTCGTCGATAACCTTGCCCAACAGGCTGAAAAACCGGTCGACATCGGGAATCATTGCGGGTTCAAGACGGAATATGGATATCAGATTGCGAGGCGCAAGGGCAGATGCCCCGATCTCGCCCTCAATAACTTCGAGCGCAGTGCTGGTATCCATGTTGATCGCGCGAACATGATCTCGCCGGGCACTGTTCAGGCGTTCATAGAGTTTTTTGAATGATGGCTCGTTATCTACAATGACGATGTCCCTGGCAGGGGATGGTACTACGCCAAAGGTAAGTGGTGGCATGTCAGAGAATGAGGTGTCCGGTCCGCATGGCCCGAGCGCAGATATAAATGGACTGTGATGCATGTATTCAATGTCACGGTCACCGGTGAATGCGCCGAGGGCCAGGTGCCGGTAGAGGTTGCTTTCAGTGTCCAGGAGGCCAAGAAATTTCAATATCTGGCAGACCCGCAAGGAATCGGCGCAGTTCAGCTTGTTTGACAACGGGATTGTGCTGAGATTTTTGTCAGCAGGAAGGTCTGCCAGCAGCGATTCTACTACTGCGCCGGGATTTTTCTCATCTAGGTGAGGCAAATCGATTGTTTTTCCCGCAAAACATCCACAGGCAGTCGCCAGATTTGCATATAAAAAGAGTTCTTCAGTATCGAGGTCAGGGTGACTGCCATCGATATCGTAGTGCTCGCTGCTTGCCGCGGGTCGCGCCGTTAACAGGTGGCTGTATTTGTCTTGTTTATGTCGTTCAGACATGCCCGAAAACGTTGCAAATTCGGGCAGTACCTCTGCAAATTCCCTTGTTTTCGCGATGCCAAGCAGGCTGGCCAGTTCGTGGCGAAAACCTTCCTCGGCAAGTTGATAGATCATGTTGACCGAAACCGAGGTCTTGCCGGTCATGGACCGAATCTTTTTTCCGTTTGCCATTTTCGAGATCCTGAAAGTTCTGATCCGGGCCTCTCTTACAACATGCTGATCAGCACTCAGGCAAGTACATCCTGGAAATCACTCAAATGTAATAGTTGGCACTGGCCCCGTGGTTGTACTGCCGTTGATATCATAATAAGTCGCTGAGATCAGAGATGGGCCGAGACTACCAGCCACGTTACCTGGTTTTAACACGATTGAAAAACGTGATTCATAGTATTTCATAAGCCCGTTTGGACTTATGAAATAAACAGTAAACTGATCGCCGTTTCTTACCCAGCTGCTCTGCAGCTGAGAAATAAGATTTCTTGGCCCCATGTCATCTACAACGACCCTGACGTCCGAATTTGGCACAGGTTGGCCACCGCTCGTGGTCATCGGTGCTGCTACAGTAATTTCAATAGCGCCATATGTTGTTGGCGCGGAGGCGCCTACAGGCTGCCGTACTACGAATTGAGGTAGTGGTTCAATAGCAGACAGGTTGCCTGGAAAATCTGTCGTGCCTGTTACCCGATAGTTAAATGGGTTGGGTGCTCCCAGCCCATTCAGTATTTCCATGCTTATTGGTATGCTGTTAACACTGTCAGCGGTGGTCGGGTAGACTGCTCCGGTAGTTACCTGGATAGTCCCCGTTCCAACAGGCATAGTCGTTGGTAAATCCAGAACAACCAACATTTCCCAAGGACCATGGCTGGAATACTCTGGAATATTACCTAATAAATAGCTATCGAATAACCAGGAATTACTCGTTCTGTCCGGATAAATTTTTGTGATAGCCCTGATACCTGGGGTCAGGTCTACAGGGTTAAACGGGTCTGCATCTGATGTGTAGGCTATTGTTGTATTTGACCGGTTCATGCCATCAGCCGAACCCACGGCTAGCGTAATGGTGTCCCCGGCACGTGCTTTGTCTGGAAAGGTCTGAACGGTTGTGCAACCGCTGAACAGTAGAAACAGGACAGCAAGTACCCACACCAAATTAGTAAGCCCCTTTCCATTTGTATACTCTGCCATGATAAATGCCTCCCACAATAAACACCGTTACTAACTTAAAATATGCCAAGTATCTCCCCTGCCTGTCAAGGTGGGTATGGTTTGTTGCTCTCTTGGTGGCTTACATTAAGCTTGGCCGAAAGCAATATTAACACAAATATTGTATGTAAAGTAATTAGAACCTAAAGTGTAACTTGCTGATATTATTATACAATATCTCACTACTGCCCGGTTAAGTTTTCATTAAATGTTACTGTCCCATTTCCGGGGTTCACTTCTAGCGTGACCGTCGCTGTCACGCTGTCCGGGTCAAGATCCTGCGCCCGCTCCGCATATTTTTCTGCCTCGTCGAGCCGGTGGATACGCTCACAAGCTTCCGACATACGCGCGATTGACTCTGAGTCTCCAGGTCTCAATTCGATCAGGTGCCGGTAAACGTCGTAGGCATCATGAAAGCTGGACAGAACGACTAACATCTCGGCCAACCTGTAGTGGTGCTCCGGATTGCCCGGCTGAAGTGCTACTGCCTTGCGAAAATCCTCCGAGGCGCTCAGGTGCATTTCTTCCTGCGCATACAGGGTTCCGCGGTTAAAATAAACCTGTGCGAGTTGTTCGTCCGGAAGTTTAATCGGTAGCGCCAGCAAACGCGCCAGCGCATAAAGCGATTCGGGGCGCATTTTTGCTTCCGCCATACTCTGCGCCATCGCCCAGTAACACCGCAGCGCGGCGTCGGGCAAATTCTGCCGCTCCAGCGCATTCCCGAGATTTTTCCACGCGCCACTCATTAGTGGGTCCAGCTCAACGGCCCTGCGGCTGCACCGAACGACGGCATCGAGATCACCGAGCATCCCGTTGACCGCGCCGAACCGGAACCATGTCTGCACGTCATTGGGGCATGCATTGCAGAGATGCTCGTAGAGATCGCGTGCCTCTGTCAGACGTTGCTGTTTAACCAGCTCAACCGCCCTGTCCATCTGCGCCTGAAATGAATAGTTCATTGCAGAAAAATACCCAATATCGATTTATGTTGAAGGCTGGCTAGATAATGTTTTGGATATCCGGCCGATTAAGCTGACACGGAATTTTGAGTGTCCTCAGTTAATACCGGGCGCCACAACCTTTGGAGGATTTCTGCTAATTGTTTCAGCAACCAGTTGTGCATGAGTTTTGTATGATT
>DRJN01000327.1 GCA_011052165.1 Gammaproteobacteria bacterium | reverse complement strand
CTTTCCGCAGTAAGCTTGTTCGCGAATGCGCTGGGATGCGGATCCAGCCGGCTTGCCCAGAGTTTCCGCCCCTCTTTGTACTCTAACAATTTACCACGCATATCCACACAGGGGATTGACTCTTCCTCGCACAATGCCAGCACTCTATCCGCCAGGAAATCGAGCGGGGTCTCGCGGAAGTACGATTCACTAAAGACCACAATGCCCACCGCTATTCCGCGATTCTTGCAGGCACGCACAAACGCCTGTAACGTCCCTTTCGCTGCGACCGAAGCAGGACTCTGCTCGTCACCGAACTCCGCCACTTGATAGTCGTCGAAAGAAGTCCCGGGGCTGGTAAATCGTGCAATTTGTTCATGAATGAGATAAAAAAGTGCCGATCGTCTCCTTAGTCTGTGGGGAACCAGATTCAGGGACTGCCCGGCCTCATACTTCTCGCTTTCGTGGCCCTGGACATCATTGATATACCATTGAAGTAGAACGAAATCAGGGTTGATCCGCAATACTGTTTTCTCCAGGACGTCAATTTCATCCAGCGTTTCGTAACCGGGCCGCGCAAAGTTCAATACTTCATACTCGCGATCCGCGCTCTGCTCATTGAGCCAGTTTTCTAACAAATTCGAAAACCGCTCCTGCTCTTCGATGCCCTGTCCGTATGCAAACGAGTCTCCGATCACCGCAATTCGATAGGTGCCAGGAGATTTATCGGTATCGAATTCACGCTCACGAAAGCCGAGACTGTTGTAACGAACGTTCTCATGCCATCGATCGGAAAAGTAACTCTCATTGTCGGCGGTGGTAGTCACATCGCGATAAGCAAACCTGACACCAAATTCCGCCACCACGAGGGCGAGAACAGTCACGCAAATCAATCCTGCAGCTGACGACAGGATCTGAACTGCCCGCTTCGAGCCCCGGACAAACTGCACTGTGAATCCAAGGACAAGAAATGCAACTCCAATAACGAGTCCATACTTGACTACAAACCGGATCCAGGCGACGAGTTCCATATTGCCGAGAAACACCAGCCGAAACACGACTGCCGCGGCAACTGTCGACAATATGGAACCTGATATCGTTCTTATGTTCAAGAGCCCGGGTCTCCTACTTTCTGAAATCTGTGTGGCTAGCGGCCGGAGCCGTAACAAGCCTTAGGAAGAACAAGCAATCCTTTCCCTGAAATCCGGGTGCATCGGGCAGCTGTCGGATGGGTCTGATGTAGTGCAACGAATAAACACTTCAAATATAGTATAGTCCCGATTAATAGTCCGAAACCGGAATGAGCTTGTCCCGGGCCTATACGGACCAGGCGTTGCACCAGACATCATGCGAATAATTCACGTAAATACTTCAGATCAATATGGCGGCGCAGCCAGATCCGCCTATCGCCTTCATGCGAGCCTGAAGAAGGCCGGCGTCGACTCCAGGATGTATGTTCAGGACAAGGAAGGCGGTGATGGGGACGTATACTCAACCAATTCCAAAATCGGCAAGTTATGGGCGAAAATAAGGCCATACATCGACCGTTTGCCTGCTTCCCTTTTCAGATATACCGTTGCCCAGAATTTCTCCCCGGCGATTGTCCCGGGTCGGGCTGCAAGTCAAATCAATAGCGCCCTCCCCGATATTGTCCATCTGCACTGGATAGCGATGGGCTTTATCCGGATCGAAACACTGAAACAGTTTCGCCAAAAACCGCTGGTATGGACGTTACATGACTCCTGGGCATTCACGGGCGGGTGTCATCTGCCATTTACCTGTACAACCTATACTGCGCGCTGCGGCAAGTGTCCTGCCCTGGGATCGGGGTCGGAATATGACTTGTCCAGGTGGGTATGGAACAGGAAAGCCCGGATTTTTGATAATCTTGACCTTACCGTAGTCACACCCAGTCGATGGCTGGGCGAGTGTGCGAAGCGGAGCAGTTTATTTAAAAAGACACGGGTTGAGGTTATTCCAAACGGGCTGGATATTAATACCTACAAGCCGTTGGACCAGAGTTTTTGTAGAGATGTTCTATCGCTTCCAAAAGACAAGAAAGTCATCATGTTTGGAGCCATGTCGAGCACAAGTGACAAGAACAAAGGGTTTCATTATCTTGTGGAAGCGCTACGCCGAATTGCGGCAACATCATATAAGGATGAAGTCGTTGCAGTGGTTCTGGGGGCTGATGCGGCGAGTGAGGATCTGGACATTGGTATTGATATCCGGTTCCTGGGTCGTCTTCACGACGACACAAGCCTGGCGGTGGCCTATTCAGCGGCAGATGTATTCGTGGCTCCGTCTATACAGGAGAACCTGTCCAATACAGTGATGGAATCCATGGCATGCGCTATACCCTGTGTGGCATTCGATATTGGTGGCATGCCGGACATGATAGAGCATAAGCGGACAGGGTATCTGGCTGTGCCCTATGAGGCGAGTGATCTGGCAGACGGGATATCATGGGTAATCAGCGATCAGGAACGCGGGCGGGAACTTTCCAGCGCCTCGCGCAAGAAGATCGAGGAAGGTTTTTCTGATGTACATTGCGCGGAGCAATATGCATTGCTATATCGAGAGCTTCATTCATGCTGAATATAAAAAGCGCGTTAAAACGGTATATAAAACGACTTACGAACAAACCTGACTGGCATAATTTACGATCGACGTCGCCGATATCAAAAGTTTTCGGCCTGGATCGTGGCACACCGATAGACAGGGTATATATAGAGCATTTCCTGAAGGAGAATTCCTCGCTGATTGGAGGCGTTGTTCTGGAGATAGCAGAGAATACCTACAGCAAAAAATATGGCGTGGGTGTTGAGAAGTACGAAATACTCCACGCAACTCCTGATAATAAAGATGCGACGATTATCGGCGACTTAACGAATCCTGACAGTTTGCCGGACAATGCGGTCGACTGCTTTATTTGTACGCAGACCTTTAATTTCATTTACGATTTCAAGGCAGCGATACGTGGCGCTTATCGCTTGCTCAAACCTGGCGGTACTTTACTGGCTACAGCATCAGGCTTGTCGCAGATCAGCAGATACGACATGGACAGATGGGGGGATTACTGGAGATTCACGGATTTATCCGCCAGGAAATCGTTTGGAGAGGTGTTCGGAGAGGAGAATGTTTCGGTAACGGTTTACGGAAACGTGTTGAGCTGCGTTGCCTTTTTGGAAGGTATCAGTGCAGAAGAAATAACCGAAGCCGAGTTATTTCATCGAGATCCTGATTACCAGATGACCATAGTGATCAAGGCAACGAAACCGATGGCTGATGCCAGTTCCAGCATGCAGTAACTGGATGCTGAAAACCGCTTTCCACCCAGCTCGCAATGCTGTGCAATCACCCCGGGCCTGGCTCACAGCCAAGCTTGACTATTATTTTTTCAAAGTCCTCAAGATATTTTTCTTCGGTATGATTCGATCTGGCATACTCATGGGCTTTGCGGGACATTTCTTCTAAATCCTGAATTGATTTTGAGGATATT
>DRJN01000326.1 GCA_011052165.1 Gammaproteobacteria bacterium | reverse complement strand
GAGATAGAAACGTGCGTGTGGGTATGACAACAGGGGCACCTGTTCTGGCAAAACAATCGGCATCAACATATTTCAATTCCAGTACCATCTGGAATGCCAAAGGGGCATCGAGCTGCCGATAATATTTTTGCTGGGAAGGCTTATTGATTCGTTTTTCTGTGTTACTTCCACCAGAAAGTATGGCTGCCCATCATGTGTGATCAGGAAGCCAACTTCACGTTTTTCTTTGTCACGCAGAAACCATTTTGGTTCATGTGCAGTAATCGTGAGAAATTCATGAACCAGTGGCTGAACAGAAATCCGAGATGCGGACTGACAAGGACATCAATCCATCGACGAGACGTGTCAATGGATACGCATACATCATTTGCCAGACTGCTATAGATAAGTTGGTGGGTAGAGCTTTCAGACAAAAGTTTTTAACTTGATTTAGTATGAAAACAGACATATTGTTATCATATATAAATAAGTGGTGACAAAATGTCTGCTTTTAAGAAAAAACAAACTCCTGATGAAATATTCCGCCAGCATGGTGGCCAGCTCCGTATGAGCGAAGCTATAAAGTACGGGATTTCACGCTATAGCCTATATAAAATGCGGGATAGTGGTGTTCTGGAGCAAGTTTCCCGGGGGATTTACCGGCTGGTGGATCTTCCGCCAATTAGCCAGCCCGACCTGGTCACAGTGAGTCTGCGGTTCCCCAAAGCTGTGATTTGCCTGATATCAGCCCTTTCCTATCATGGCATAACCACACAGATACCCCATGAAGTTTCTGTAGCCGTACCCCGTGGAGCCAGAATGCCTTCGCTGGGCTATCCTCCTATTCATGCCTACAAATTTTCGACAGATGCGTTTATAGCAGGAATAGAAAAGCACCAGATAGATGGTATTACGGTACAGATATATAATGCTGAAAAAACACTGGCTGATTGTTTTAAATACCGTAATAAGCTGGGGAAGGATGTGGTGCTGGAAGCCCTGAAGATCTACCGAAGTCAGAAAAAATTTAATATGGAAAGACTACTGGAATATGCGCGGGTATGCCGGGTTGAAAAGGTCATGAAGCCTTATCTGGAGTCCAGCTTATGAGTAAGGGTACCCGCAATATCGCCGCCTCGGTCAGACAAAAACTCAAAAATCAGGCTGCTCAGGATAAGCGACCTTTTGCAGAACTGCTTCAGTATTATGCGATGGAGCGTTTTCTTTACCGTTTGACCCAATCCTCTCATGCAGACAAGTTTGTTCTAAAAGGGGCCTTGATGCTCAGGGTTTGGCAATCCTCTCAATATCGCCCAACAATGGACATTGATATGTTGGGTAAAACCAGTAATGTGATAGACGATATCTGTACCCAGGTTGCCGAAATTATTTCTGTCGTAGTCGATGATGGACTGCTTTTTGATCCAGCCACTATTCGTGGTGAAAGAATAAAAGAGGGTGCAGATTATGAAGGTGTTCGAGTACGTTTCAATGGAACGCTGGATAATGCCCGAGTGAATATGCAGATTGATGTTGCCTTTGGCGACGTCATTTATCCTGAGCCGATCGAGGAGGAACTGCCTGCCATGCTGAATTTAGTCGCTCCCAGGTTGCTCTGCTATAGTCGTGAGAGTGTGATTGCAGAAAAATTCGAAGCCATGATAAAGCTAAGAGAACTGAATAGCCGTATGAAGGATTTCTACGACATCTGGCTTTTATCACGACAGTTTGACTTTGATGGTGCTGAATTAGCGGAAGCAATGCGGCTGACACTTGAAAATCGTGGTACCGAGATACCTGAAACCATTACCGCTTTTACTGATGAATTCATTAAAGCCAAGGACAAACAATGGGCGGCATTTCATATGAGACTGGGACAGGAGCATGTACCTACAGATTTTGCAGACGTTGTAGCTGGCATTAAGACATTTTTGCAGCCAATTGCTTCAGCACTCTATATAGATGAAGAATTCGAACGGCAATGGTCTCTTACAAATTACTGGACGTAACCGAAGGTGTATCTGAAGCTGGAGAACAGGTAAATAACTCAACGCGTTCTATTGCAACCTATTGATATATAATCAAATATTTAATATTTTTGAGCTAGCATGAATCCGGGGGATAGGGTGGCGTTCCCTTGGGGACGCCATATTGGCTTGTAATTCATTGAATTATAAGAACAAATCAAGCCCTGTGTTTTTCTGAAAGCACAGCGCTTTTTAATGTTCTGATTTTATTCAGAAAACTCTGGAGGCTCGTATCGCCCTCCCGATGCCACCTTAGCCCCCATACCATGGTATTTTGTTAGAGAAGCTGAGATAAAAACGTGCGTGCGGGTACGACAATAGGTGGTCCTGTTTTGGCAAAACAATCGGCATCAACATATTTTGTTTCCAGTACCGCCTGAAACGCAAATGGGACATCGAGCTGCTGCTGATAATATTTCAGTGCAGGGCTTATTGATTCGTCTTTCAGTTTCACTTCCACCAGAAACCATGGTTGCTCATCATGTGCGACCAGAAAATCAACCTCGCGTTTTTCCTTGTCACGGAGGTATCCGAGCTCAAACTTTCCCAGCCCCATATCATTCCAGCCTTCAACGGCCTTTAGTAGATGGCAGGCGACGAATGTTTCTGCTTTATCTCCCGGGCTTTTAATCGAGGCCCAATCACGCAGAAACCATTTAGGTTCCTTGCGCAATGATCGCGAGACATTCTTGAACCATGGTCTGATCAAAAACCCAAGATGAAGGCTGACAAGAATATCAATCCATCTGCGGGTTGTGTCAATGGAAACGCGTACCTCATTTGCCAGATTCCCATAGATGAGTTGATGGGCCGAGCGTTCAGACAGAAATTTGACCAACAGCTCAAGCTGGTCGAGTTGCTGGATTTGGGTTAGGTCGCGGATGTCTTCCCGGACCAGTTGTTCGAGGCGCATGGATTGCCAGCGACGGCTAAAGCGCATGTCACGCTTCAGGAAGGGCTCTGGATAACCGCCATGGTTCCAGAGCGCATCAAAATTCGCGGGACTTATCTTTTTCGGTTGACGGATAATCCGTTTTTCATCGGGCAAATCCTGAGTCAATGTTTCAGCAACAGAGAAGGGGTGCATCCGGTATAAGAAATATCGTCCCATCAGGCTGCCACCTCCACGACGATAAATGTCCATGCGACTGCTTCCCGCGACAATGATGCGGAGATGGTCCGCATAGGTATCAAAGAAACCCTTTAAGAATTGTTTCCAGAGAGGGTATTTATGAAGTTCATCAAAAATGACGACAGGAGATGTTTTCGATAAACGGTTGAGCTGGTATTTTTCGATCAGATTACCTGGACCAGAGAGTATGGATTCGCGATCGTCGATATTATCCCAATTGATGTAAGTATTACCATGCATGCGGCAAGTAGTGGTCTTGCCTACCTGCCTTGGCCCGCTGATAAACGCCATCTGACGATGTATATTCAAATGCTCCGCAAGTAGCGTGTCATATATTCTGTTTATTGGCACCATGTAACTAATTATCGACGGTATCGTATAATAGTCAAGACTATATTTAGGTTCTATAGATAATAGTCACGTGTTCAATGCATAACAAGTTGATGAGTATCTTTAGAATGTTCACTGTTGCATGCTCTATGGTGGTAGCTGCAAGCGCAGTCAGTAAATTAAATCAAAAAGCGAAGTTATTTGACAACAGGCTTTACACGAACAAGGATGATTTGGGATGCTGTAGCCTTTTGTTGATCATGTTAGGTTGATTGTGCGCACAACTAAACGAAGACAACGTTCAGAGCTTACACCCCGCGATTCGGTGACTAGCCGTTTGCGGGCCGGGTGATTACGTGCTGTTCTACTTGCCCTGATGTGGGGGGATACTCACTGATGGCGCAATGGATTCATGGTTGGTGCGCCGGTGGTACTGTTTGCGACGCTCGTCAGCGTGGTGCTATTGCCCCCAATTTTCTGGTCCTTGACCGGAGTCGTACAATTTGTGTCGTTTTTTCTCTGGCACTCTCTACGGGGTGGCGTGAACGTGGCCAGGCTGGCGCTGCATCCCCGGCTACCGATTTCACCAGGGATGCACGATCAGCGTGCCGCCGGGTCTTCCTCGGGTGTTCATGGCGAATACTGTGAGTTTGCTGCCGGGCACCTTGAGTGTCGAGTTGGATGAAGAGCACCTGCGCGTCCATGTTCTCGATCAGACTGGCGCTTTTGCCTCAGAGTTGGCAATGATCGAGGTGCGTGTAGCCAGGCTGTTTGGGCTGAATCTGATTACTGATGAGAGTGAGGAGTGATATGAAACGTTTCAACAACATATTTTTTGTTCGAAATTTTATCTATTGCTAAGAAGTATATAATTGACCAAAGAGGCGTTGGACAAAAGCGTGGCCTGGATATCCGTTACACCCCGGAAGGTTTCTTAAGGAGGTTAATGATATGAAGCGATTCAAAAATATTCTTTGTGTGGTGAAACCCGGGGAGGCATGTAAGCCTACACTGGCGCGCGCCGTCACGTTGGCAAAAAACAATCAGGCCAGGCTGACAGTTGTGGACGTGGTAGAGCGTATCATGGTCTGCGTCGGAATGCCGGAGGGTGGTTCTGCTTCCGCCGATCTGCAGGCTGCGTTGGTGAAAGACCGTGCACAGGAACTGGAAACGCTGGTCGAGCCTTACCGTGAGCAGATCGAGATCAATACCAATGTATTGATAGGCACCCCCTTCCTGGAGATCATCCGCGAAGTTTTGCGCAACGGGCGTGATCTGGTGATTAAGATTCCCGAACATCAGGAATGGTTAGAGCGATTGTTCGGCAGTGATGACATGCACCTGTTGCGAAAGTGTCCGTGCCCAGTTTGGCTCATCAAGCCTCATGCGCCGAAGACCCACCGGCACATCCTGGCTGCGGTTGATATCGACGACGCGTATCCGCAGGCGGAGCAGGAATCACGACGTGCGCTGAACCAGCAGGTTCTTGAAATGGCCAGCTCTCTGGCGCTATCCGACTTTGCCGAGCTGCATATTGCACATGCGTGGGTTGCGATCGGAGAGAGCGCTATGCACGGTGCGTTTATGCATGAACCAGAGGAGAGAATTATTGCCTACGTCGAACAGGTGAGACAACAGCACCAAGCAGGTTTGGACGGGTTAAAGCGCGAGGTAACCAGAAACCTGGGGCAGGACGCCGTGGGTTACCTCAAACCTCAAACGCATCTGGTGAAGGGATCGGCCCGTAAAGAGATTCCGGCACTTGCCAAACGGATCGAGGCAGATCTTGTCGTCATGGGCACTGTGGCCCGCACCGGTGTTCCAGGATTCTTTATGGGAAATACGGCGGAGACGATTCTGAACCAGATCGATTGCTCCGTGCTCGCGATCAAGCCGCCCGGCTTCGTAACGCCGGTCACGTTGGAGGAGTGAATATCCATGTGGGTGCTGTATTCGGTTATGGCACTGTTTCTCCTGTTGACATTGATGGCGGGACTGTGGCGTGTCTTGCGCGGCCCAACAGCGGCGGACCGCATGCTCGCCGCACAGTTATTCGGTACCACTGCTGTCGGCGGTGACCGCCGTTGCCTTTGTGCGACGCGTCTGGGTGGCCGGGGAACAGAAACATGCCGGTGACTGAAATTCTCACGTCTTTGTTGTTGACTGCCGGGGCAGTATTTTTTTTTAGTGGGCGGCTATAGTTAAAGAGACGATAAGGTATTTGATCGTAGAGGCATTCGATATTGAGATCCGTGCTGTGTTTATGACACGGTTTAGTTGGCCAGATTGATGGCGCAGGCTGTAATCCACAGAGAGCGTAACTGAATCATGACTCCCGTATTTGGCGATGTCTTTACTGAAATGGCGATGCTGCTGTTAATGGCGGCCGTCATCGGCGCCATCGGTGTGCGGTTGCGCCAGCCGCTTATCGTCGCCTTTATCGTGGTAGGCATCCTGGTGGGGCCGTCCGTACTTGGCTGGGTATCGGCAAACAACCAAGTCGATTTGCTGGCCAAACTGGGTATTGCGCTGCTGTTGTTCGTGGTGGGACTCAAGCTGGATCTGCACATCATCCGCAGCATGGGTCCGGTGGCGCTGGCCACCGGGCTGGGGCAAGTCTTCTTCACCTCCGTTATCGGCTACTTTATCGCCATCGCTCTGGGGATGGCTCCGGTGACCGCCCTCTACGTGGCGGTGGCGCTGACCTTCTCCAGTACTATCATCATCGTCAAGTTGTTATCCGACAAGCGCGAGGTAGATGCGCTGCACGGGCGCATCGCCATCGGCTTCCTTATCGTTCAGGATATCGTAGTGGTGCTGGTGATGATTGGTCTGGCCGCGCTGGGTGAGGCCGGCGATGCCGCCGGCCTGGGTCGGGAAGCGATTGAGGTTCTGGTAAAGGGAGGCCTGTTTATCGCTGCCATCGGCTTGTTTATGCGCTATGTGTTGACACCGCTGCTGCACCAGCTGGCCCGTTCGCCGGAGCTGCTGGTGCTGTTCGCCATTGCCTGGGCGGTGGCTCTGGGTGCGGCGGGCGCATATCTGGGGTTCAGCAAGGAGGTGGGTGCCTTTCTCGCCGGTGTGTCGCTGGCCTCCACGCCTTACCGCGAGGTTATCGGCGCGCGTTTGGTGAGTCTGCGGGATTTTCTGTTACTGTTTTTCTTTATCGATCTGGGTGCCGGACTTGAGCTGTCAACGCTTGGCGCACAGGTGGTGCCGGCCATTATTCTTTCGCTGTTCGTACTCATCGGCAACCCGCTGATCGTTATGATCATCCTGGGCGCCATGGGTTACCGCAAACGCACCGGCTTTCTGGCCGGTCTGACGGTGGCCCAGATCAGCGAATTCTCCCTGATCCTGGGGGCGTTGGGCCTGAGCCTGGGTCATATCGACACCGACACCATGGGTCTCATCACCCTGGTGGGGTTGATTACCATCAGCGCCTCCACCTACATGATTCTGTACTCCCACCCTCTCTACGAGCGACTTTCCCCCTGGCTGGGTGTGTTCGAGCGTAAACGAGCATACCGGGAAGAAGCTCAGGAGCTGTCTGACGAGAGCAGGGTCGATGTCATTCTTTTCGGTATGGGGCGGTTCGGCGCCGGGATTGCACGGGAACTGCGGCAACGGGGCCACCAGGTGCTCGGCGTGGATTTCGATCCCGATCTGGTACGCCGGCAGGAAGGGAACGGTTATGCAATACGTTACGGCGATGCCGAAGACCCGGAGTTTCTCGTCACCCTGCCGCTCGCTCAGGTGCGTTGGGTCCTGAGTAGCGTACGTGGGAAGGACATTAATCTTGCACTGCTGCATGGCCTGCGCCAGCATGAGTACAAAGGGCGCGTGGCGGTAACGGCCCATACCACCTCCGATGCCGAGCAATTGAGGCAGGCCGGCGCCGATCGGGTGCTGATCCCTTATGCCGATGCGGCCGTAGAGGCGGTTGATAACCTGTTTGGTGTGAGCGACAGGAGCAACACTGGAGGTGTGACGTGACAATGCAGATTCAATTCATTAATGTGGCCGCTGAGTTAGTGGATATCCTGAATGACAGCAAGTTTATTTATGGGGAATTTGACTGATGACTGTGCACACTGTTGTTGGAAGACAGGGTTTGGAATTTACACCGCGCGAGTATTTGCGAAGCGGGTGTTTACGTGCAGTCCTGTTTGCCCTGATGTGGTGGACACTTACTGATGGTGTCATGGATTCATGGCTGGTCGGTACGCCAGTTATACTGTTTGCGACGCTGGCTAGCGTGGTGCTTTTGCCCCCTTTTTCCTGGTCCCTGCTCGGGCTTGTACGATTTGTGCCTTTTTTTCTCTGGCGTTCCCTGTACGGCGGAGTGGATGTGGCCAGGCGAGCGCTGCAACCCCGGCTACCGATCTCGCCGGGGTTACTTGATTACCGGTGGCGGTTGCCGCCTGGCCTGCCGCAGGTTTTCATGGCCAACATCGTAAGCTTGCTGCCAGGTACCTTGAGCGTGGAACTCGGTGCGAATTGTCTGCAGGTGCATGTGCTCGACGAACGAAAAGATTTCCTGTCAGAACTCGAGAAGGTAGAGCAAAGAGTGGCCGCGATATTCGGTATCTCTTTGCCTCTATCCAGAGGAGGTGAATGAAATGAAGAGATTCAATAATATCCTTTGCGTGGTGGCGTCAGGGGGAAGCTGCAAACCCCCATTGGAACGCGCGGTCACGCTGGCTGAAAACAACCAGGCGAGCCTGACGGTTATCAACGTGACCGAACGCGTAACTGCCAGTATTGGAATGCCGATAGGCAGTCCGATCTCCGCAGACCTGCAGGCTGCAATCGTCAGTGCGCATATGCAGGAACTGGAGTCCCTGATTGAGCCTTACCGCCAGCGGATCAATGTGCAGGCCAGGGTGCTGGTCGGCATGCAGTTTCTGGAAATTATTCGAGAGGTGCTGCGCAACGGGCGCGACCTGGTGATCAAAACCGCTGAAACTTGGGATTGGCAGGATCGGTTATTCGGCAGCGATGATATGCACCTGTTACGCAAATGTCCGTGCCCGGTGTGGATTATGCGACCGGGGGAAAAAATCAATTACAGCAGGATCATGGCAGCGGTCGATTTTGATCCGTGGCAGGAGGTCACCGAGGTGAGTGACCTGAACCGGCTTATCCTGGAACTGGCGAGTTCATTAGCACTTTCCGATTTCGCTGAACTGCATGTGGTTCACGCCTGGGAGCCCATGACGGAGAGTATGATAAGGGTGTTCAACAGCGACCTGTCCGAAGAGCAAATCGCCACCAATGTGAATCGTGAACGGCGTGACCACCAGGCCCAGCTCGAATGGCTAACCGACAGGTTGCGCGACTGGATTGGCACAGAAGCTTACAATTATCTGTCACCGCGGCTTTATCTCCGCCAGGGCAACGCGTGTAGGGAAATTCCAGCGCTGGCCAGGGAAATCGACGCCGATCTTGTCGTCATGGGCACCGTGGCTCGCACCGGTTTGGCCGGATTCTTCATGGGCAATACTGCGGAGACGATTCTCAACCAGATCGGCTGTTCGATACTTGCGATCAAACCTCCCGATTTTACAACGCCGGTCACGCTGGAAGACTGAATCCATATGCAGATACTTTACTTTGCACTGGCGTTATTCCTGTTGTTGAACCTGGTAGCCGGGATGTGGCGGGTGCTGCGCGGCCCTACCGCCGCTGACCGTATGTTGGCGGCACAGTTGTTCGGCACTACGTCGGTGGCTGTGCTGCTGGTGCTTGCGCAGGCCATGAACAGGGGAGCTTTGCGTGATGTGGCTTTGGTATTCGCCCTGTTGGCGGCCGTGACGGCGGTAGCCTTTGTTCGTCGTGCATGGCCGGATCGGGAGGCAAAACATGACACCGAGTGATCTCCTCTCCGCTGTTCTGCTGATCGCTGGGGCCGCTTTCTTTCTGGCGGGCACACTGGGCCTGCTGCGTTTCCCGGATGTCTATACCCGTCTGCATGCGCTGACTAAGGCCGACAACGTGGGGCTGGGACTGGTGGTGGCCGGGCTCGCCATGCAGGCGGAATCATTGGCTGGAGCGGGCAAGCTGCTGCTGATCTGGTTGTTGGTGCTGCTCGCGGGTGCCAGTGTCGCTCATCTGGTGGCCGCAGCGGCGCGGCAAAGAGGCATCAAATTGTGGAGACGGTGACACTGCTGCAGTGGGCATTTGATGTCGTGCTGGGATTTTCCTTGCTGTGGATTGCCTGGCTGGCGCTGACGAGTCTGGATCTGTTCAGGGCCATTGTATTGTTCATTGCCTTTGGGTTATTGATGGCTCTGGCCTGGGTACGGCTTGATGCGCCGGATGTCGCCCTGGCCGAAGCGGCTATCGGTGCAGGTCTCACAGGGGCATTGTTGCTGGCAGCGCTGGCAAGGCTCGAGTCAAACAATGCAACAAAGCCAACCCCTGAAAAAGACCATCAACCCGAAGCCCATGACTGAGGGTGTTAAAAAACAGTTGTTGTTTCGGTTGCTGCTTGTGGCGCTGCTGTCCCTTCTGGCCACTGGGCTTGGCTACGCGGTGTTAAGTCTTCCATCGTCGGCCCCCGGATTGAGTGAACTGGTGGCGGAAAACCTCGAAACCAGCGGGGTGAGCAATCCGGTCACCGCGGTACTGCTTAACTTCCGGGCCTACGATACCCTATTGGAACTGGGCGTGCTGCTGCTGGCCCTGCTGGGTGTCTGGTCATTCGGTGCTGTGCCGGAACGCCGCGAGTCATTCCCAGGGCCGGTGCTGGATACGCTGTCGCGTTTGCTGGTTCCACTACTGATTCTGGTGGCCGGCTATCTGCTGTGGGTCGGGGCCCACGCGCCGGGCGGCGCCTTTCAGGCCGGTTCGGTGTTGGGGGCGGCGGGAGTGTTGCTACTGCTGGCGGGCTGGCGTCCCGGCGCAAGGTTTGTGGGGCTGCCATTGCGCATTACCCTGGTGGCGGGTTTGGGGGTGTTTGTGATTGTGTCTGCTGTGTTGATCCTGGTGGGCGGACGCCTGCTGGAATATCCCCCGTCATTCGCCGCAACGCTGATACTGCTGATCGAGGCGGCAGCAACTTTGTCCATAGGCATTACCCTGGCAGCCCTGTTTATAGGTGGTCGGCCAGAGGCGGGGCCGAACAATTGAGCCATGTTTTCCTCTATGCACTAGTGGGAGTGGGACTGTTCACCCTCGGCCTGTACGCCTTGATCGTCCACCCGCATTTACTGCGCAAGATCCTTGCCATCAATGTGATGGGCAGTGGGGTATTCCTGATGCTGGTAGCTTTGGGCCGGCGTACACCAGGGACGTTGCCAGACCCAGTACCCCACGCCATGGCGATCACCGGCATCGTGGTTGCTATCTCGGCCACCGCACTGGCGTTAGCATTGATGCTGCGGGTGCAGGTCGAAACAGGCCGGGCGGAGCTTCCCGAAGAGCCGTTGGAATAATACCCGGTGCCGGCATTGATATTCGACATCCATTGGCAGGCGATAGTCATTTTGCTGCCACTGGCCGGGGCCATAGCCTGTTTTTTATGGCCACAGCGCGGCGTACAGCTCGGTCTGATTAGCGCACTGGGTATTGTCGCTTGCGTGGCGGCGCTGGGCTGGCAGGTGCTAGAGCTGGGTGCGCAACGCTATGCAGTCGGTGGCTGGGGCGCACCATTAGGTATCGATCTCTATGCAGATGGTTTGAGTCTGCTGATGCTGATAGTGACGGCGGTGGTGGGGCTGGGCATCAGCGTCTATTCCAGCGGTTATTTTAATCAAGACAGGGCGAGGCATTTTTGGCCACTATGGATGTTCCTGTGGGCCGCGCTGAATGCTTTGTTTTTGTCTGCGGATATCTTCAATCTTTATGTCAGCCTGGAATTGATGGGGCTGGCGGCGGTGGCATTGGTAGCGTTAACAAAGGGTGCGGATGCCCTGACCGGAGCCATGCGTTACTTGCTGGTCAGTCTGCTGGGTTCGTTGTTCTTTTTGTTGGGTGTTGCGTTGCTCTACCATAGTTTTGGCAGCGTCGATATCGCCTTACTGGCAGAGAGGATGGAACCCTCCCCCGCCGTGTGGGCTGCGATGGGATTGATGAGTGCCGGTTTGCTGCTCAAGACTGCCTTGTTTCCGCTGCACTTCTGGTTGCCGCCAGCCCATGCCAGTGCTCCGGCGCCAGTGAGTGCGCTGATGTCAGCGCTGGTGGTAAAGGCGTCGTTTTATATTCTGCTGCGTCTGTGGCTGGAGATCTTCCCGCTGACCAACGCCGCCCTGGCTCAGTTTCTGGGCCTGCTCGGTGCGGCCGCCGTGCTCTGGGGGGGGCTACAGGCGCTGCGCCAGACGCGACTCAAACTGCTGATCGCCTATTCGACCGTGGCCCAAATAGGTTACCTGTTTCTGGCCTTTCCGCTGGCAAGCATCATCGGCTGGAAGGGGGCGCTTTATATACTATTATCCCATGCTGCGGCCAAGGCGGCCATGTTCATGGCGGCCGGCAACATCCTGCATTTCGGTGGACATGACCGTATTGCGGATCTTGATCGTGTCGTGCAACGCCTGCCCCTGTCTATTACTGCCTTTGCCCTGGCGGGTGTCAGCATTATGGGTCTGCCGCCCAGTGGCGGGTTTATCGGCAAATGGCTGCTGCTGGAGGCTGCAATCCGTTCTGCTCAGTGGTGGTGGGGGATCATCCTGATCCTCGGTGGACTGCTGTCTGCGGCCTGGGTCTTTAAAGTGATCGGTTATGCCTTTACCCCGGCCGAAGTGCCGCACGAAGCCAGAGTGGTTCCGGCTACCATGGAGTGGGCCGCGCTGGCCATGGCGCTGGTCGCTATTCTGCTGGGTCTGTTTACCTCCTGGCCGTTGGCTTTAATGGATATCGGGTTACCCTTTGCTGGGGAGGGTGACGGATGAGCTGGGATGCCGGGCTGCCACTGCTCGTTCTCGCCAGTTCCCTGTTGCCGGGACTGGTGATTTTCTTTCTGCCAGAGGAGCGCGTTGTAACCCGCACCAGCTTAAACCTGGCCGGTGCAGTACTCAAACTGGCGCTGGTCGGGGTGATGATCTGGGGTGTTTTTCACGGCCACCTTTATGAGACTCGGCTGCCCCTGTTGCCTGGGCAGGATCTGGTGCTGCGTGCAGACCCTCTGTCGATGCTGTTTGTGGTGCTTTCCAGTGTTCTGTGGCTAGTGACGACCGTTTATGCCGTCGGCTACCTGGAGAACTCGCCTAATCGCAGCCGCTTTTTCGGATTTTTCAGCCTGTGTGTGACCGCAACGGTCGGTGTGGCGTTAGCTGGCAACATGATTACCTTTTTGCTGTTTTACGAACTTTTGACTCTGGCTACCTATCCGCTGATCGTTCACCGTGGCACCGAAGTGGCACAGCGCGCAGGTCGCACCTATCTGATTTATACCATTGCCGGCGGTTCCCTGTTGCTGATCGGCACGGTATGGCTGTACACCCTCAGCGGTACTCTGGAGTTTACAGAACGTGGTTTTTTATCCAGCCTGGACGCATCACAGTACCCGGTTCTGATCATTATATTCGTGCTATTGATCGGTGGTCTGGGCGTGAAAGCCGCACTGATTCCCCTGCATGGCTGGCTACCACAGGCTATGGTGGCGCCTGCACCCGTGAGCGCATTGTTGCACGCGGTGGCGGTGGTGAAAGCGGGCGCCTTTGGTATCGTGCGGGTGGTCTACGATGTCTATGGCATCCAGTTCGCCGCCAGTCTGGGAGTGACCTTGCCACTGGCAATACTGGCGGCGGTGACCATCATTTATGGTTCGATGCGGGCGCTGTTCCAGGATGATCTGAAACGCCGGCTGGCATTCTCCACGGTTAGTCAGGTTTCCTATATTATACTCGGCATCGCGGTCGTCGGCCCGATCGCGACTATCGGTGGTCTGGTCCATCTGGTGCACCAGGGTGTGATGAAAATCACCCTGTTTTTCTGTGCCGGTAATCTGGCTGAGACCCTGGGAATCCATAAAGTCAGCGAAATGAACGGGGTCGGACGGCGCATGCCCTGGACCATGGCCGCATTCACCATCGGTGCCTTCGGTATGATCGGCGTGCCGCCGTTCGCCGGTTTTATCAGTAAATGGTATCTGGGACTGGGCGCACTGGATGCCGGGCAGGGCTGGGTGATTTTTATCCTGGTGGGCAGCAGTTTGCTCAATGCGGGTTATTTCCTGCCTGTTCTGTACGCCGCCTGGTTCAAGGCGCCTG
>DRJN01000325.1 GCA_011052165.1 Gammaproteobacteria bacterium | reverse complement strand
CTAACCTGGATAAACCACAAGATAAGTACCTTCACGAAATAATTTTCTGCAAAATGCACAGAAAATCATTTCTAAGGTACTAAGAGCTGAGGTCATTACTCAGGGGTTCCTATATTTTCAGCGACATGCGCACCAGCGCCGCGAGTGAGTCAGCCTGCATTTTTTCCATTACCCGTGAGCGGTGTACTTCAACGGTCTTGATGCTGATGTTCAGCGCGGCGGCAATTTGTTTATTTGACAGACCGAGCACGATTTTATCCATGACTTCTTTTTCCCGCGAAGTCAGCGTTTCGAATCGGTCACGGAGCATTTCGTGAATGGAGTGCTGTTCCTGTTGGTGTTTGCAGTATTGTATTGCCATGTGGATACTGTCAAGGATTGTCTTGTCATCAAAGGGTTTTTCGACAAAATCAAAAATACCATCCTTTAATGCTTTCACTGCCATGGAAATGTCACCATGACCGGTGATAATGATGACGGGCATATGGAAATTCATTTGTGAGAGTTTTTGGTATAGCGCCAGACCGGACATGCCCGGCATACGAATATCGGCAATGACACAACCCAGTTTATGTTCCGTGATGTTCTCTATAAAAGACTCGGCGTTTTCAAATGAAGCGGCATCATAGCCGCTGGATTTGACCAGCCATGCGAGTGAATCCCGCATGCCCTTGTCATCATCAATGATGTAGATGCAGAAATGTTGCTTGTCCATTCAGTTAGTGGTCCTTTTTTGTGGGCAGGGTGAATTTGAATGTGGCGCCGGATTGCCCGGAACCGGTTAGCAGTTCCAGTTTTCCATCATGGTTTTCAATAATGGTTTTGCAGATGGACAGACCGAGTCCCAGGCCTTTGGCCTTTGAGGTAAAGAAAGGATCAAACAGGCGATCCTGGATATCCTCGGCAACCCCGGGTCCCGTGTCGCTAATGCTGATCTGGACAAAATCGTCAGCTTGAGTGCGTGCCTGTATTCGAATCACCTGGTAGTGGCTGTTGACCTGTGCCATGGCTTCGATGGCGTTGAGAATCAGGTTGGTCATGACCTGCTCTATCTGAATAGTGTCCGCCCAGACTCTGGGCAGAGCAGGTTCACAGTCTCTTTCAAACACCAGCTTGCGGGAGCGGCTGGTCGCCTGGATAAAAGCGATGACGCGCTTAATGAGTGCGGCGAGATCTATTTCCTGAATATGCACCTCTTCCTTGCGTACGAAGGCGCGCATGCGCTTGATGATCTCGGCCGCGCGTTCGGCCTGGGTGACAATTTTTTCAAAAAGTTCGCCGGTCTCCGAGATTGAGAGGCTGGATTCGGCCAGTTGATTTTTACCGCCATTAGCATAGATCAGAATAGCACCCAGCGGCTGGTTAATTTCGTGTGCAATGCCTGAGGCCATCTCACCCAGGGTGGCCATGCGTGTGGAGTGGGCCAATTCGGTCTGTTGCTGGCGCAGGTTGACGTTGGTTTTAGCAAGGCGTTCTTGCGCCAGGGTTTGCTCAGTAATGTCCTGTAAAATTCCGTAGACATATTCGGGGCGTCCGGCCTTGTCATAAATGACCTCGGCCTGATGCCAGATATTGCGCGTGGCCTCATCTTTTGTAATCAGGCGGTGCTTGACATCAAATACGGCATGTTCATACAGTGCATTGTTCATTTTTTCACGAAAGGTGGTGCGATCCTGCGAATGTACGCGTTCCAGCAATCCCTGGAAACTACGATCAGTCCTGTCTTGCCGGCAACCCAGCATGTGGGCCATTTCTTCGGAACAGTTGAATTCATGACTAATGGTATTCCATTCCCAGAAGCCCAGCTTAGCCATATGTTGTGCCTGGCGCAGTTGCCGCCTGTTTTTGTTCAATCGTTTGCGAACAGCTTCAGCCGAGGCAATAACAGGTTGCAGGCGGGCAAGTGCGACCACTAGCAACAGGGAGGTGATGATGGCCAGAATCTCAGCAAACAGCTGTGGTGAATGAAACGCATGACCGCTGAGGTAAAGATATAATTCACTCAGCCTGCGCGCCAGCATGAGGGCAATAGCCAGTGCCAGCAGTAGCCATGGCGTGCGCCAGCCGGTTGTGCGCAGTAAGTGAATAGCCTGAATGATGGCTGCCGCCTGCAGCAAAATGGAGCTAATCAGTAACGCACCGTACAGCATGGAATGTCTGCCTGGTCTCTTATTTTAGATTTTCTGTTCAGAAAACGACAATAGTTCCTATCATCATATCGAAATCAAGGGGTCAGATCACTCAGGTTTTCCTGGCTGACCCCTTGGCGCCTCGTTCTGCGCAAGGCCAGGGGGGAGGCCGGAGTCATATGGCCTGATAGTAGAGATTCTGGGGATGATTGGCCTGGGCGAAGAAAAACCAGCGTTCGGCAATCAGACCGGTATATTGAACCAGAAAGGCCATCATCAGCATAGCGCCGTTGGGCTGTTCGATACCGAACCAGAGAAACAGCAGCGGCAGGAAAAAAGTCAGTAGCATGAAAACCCATTTAATGGATTTCATGAACAGTCGGGGTTGGTGATGGAAAAAGTCACGGGTATTCACCGAGCCGCCCATGAAGCCCATGGATTTCTGCTGGATTTGATTGTGACGTACGCCGATAGCCGTCTGCATGCTGGACTTGTATTTAATCCGGGCGTTGCGTAGCAGGGCCGCGCTACGGGTGAGCAGGGCGGCAATCGTGATAATAGTGGCCCAGATGCCGTAGAACGTTACCAGCCCTGGTGCGCTATAGGACGAAAACGCGGTAGCCAGGACAAATCCAGAGGCGGTGCCCAGTAGCAGATAGTTGATCACGGTGAGCGGGCTGGCCCATTCCTGCAGGAATTTGATGGCGGCGTAAATCATGCCGGTGCAGAGAAACAGGGCAAAGGTGGCAATGACACCCAGCCCGCCGACGATCAGGGTCAGTTGCAGGTGAGCCCCCGTTTTGCTGGTAAAGAGCATGGTATCCCAGCCAAAGTAATGCATCAGACCGTAGAGACAAACCAGACACATGACAATGGGTAAGACGATGACCTCGCGCGCGAGCCAGGATGTGCGCCACTTGGTAGCGGCGCGCCAGGCGCGCTCCGGACGGCCCAGATGAAACAGTGATGCGACCAGGCCGGCAAACAGGAACGCCAGTGCAATCATTGAACCTATGGCGTAAAACTGGATGCTGTTCTCACTCGGCAAAAGCTCGACCGCAGAATAACTCTGACCGGTAAAAATAGCCAGAAACAAACCCTGACCGACACCGATCAGTGTGGTTAAAAAAATAACTGAAAATGCAGGATGCATAATATGCCTCTTAAACTAAATTTATATTTTTAACGCAGAGGACGCAAAGATCATTAATAAAAGAACATCTAATTCCGTTACTCCGACTTTCGCCAGAATGACCTATTCAGAAGTCCCATAATTTTTCCTCTGCG
>DRJN01000324.1 GCA_011052165.1 Gammaproteobacteria bacterium | reverse complement strand
CGAATGTGGAGTTTCCCGGGCATGCGTTTACGGAGTATGGAAAAATGGACGGGCAATTTAGCATCCTGCCTGCAAATTATCCAGTTTCTGTTACATCAGCCGTTGATAAGGACTCTTTTTGTTTTTCTTCTTTTAATTCTGTAGCAGGGCAACGTCCTGATTTTCTTAAGTTTCTGAAGCTGCAATCTGGCCTCACCTAATAAGTCAGTCAGAATCATTTTTCCGGGCTTCATAGCCGCAAGTTCTTACTTCTATAAACATGACATCTTTGAAGGTGTATTTATCTTAAAATAGCAATACATATATTGCTTTTCAAATAAAAAGCAACTAATATATTTCTTATATTGATAAAGCAACATATACATTTTCTATTATGAAATCGTTACTTCAACAACTAAAAGAACGCAGATTAGCCCTTGGCCTGAAACAAAAGGACATGATGCTGCGAATTGGCGTATCGCGTCAGCAATACCAGCATTTAGAATCCAAGGGAAACCCCAGGTTAAATACCCTTGAACTCATTGCCAAAGGACTCAACAGCGAATTGATGCTGATCCCGACAGAAAAGCTCAGCATGGTAGAAGCCATTCTAAAAAATGATCAATTAAAGCATGGCGAGTTTTTATCATCACCGTTAAAAAATAAAGATGATAAGCGCAATGAGGAAAGCACACTCGCAAATGATCCATGGAAGAATTTACTAGGGAAGGATGAATGAGCCCAAACGATAGAATAGAAGAAATGAATGTTCTTAAACTTACCCTGCATGACAGACTGGTAGGTTATTTGGCCGGTTTTCAAAACGGACGGAATGTTCTGAGCTTTGCAGATGAATTTAAAGGTGATCCTCGCTCACCTCACGATATTACGCCGCAAGCGGCGGGGAATAGAACCCCAGGGGATTTAGTCGCACTTTTTCATTTATAGTCATAAACACAGCTTTTCCAGATAAATTGCTCTCTCATAAGATATAATTGCTATTCAAAAAACTTACACTTTTTTTGAAAACGCATGAAATCCCATGAATATTTCTGAAACGAATAAAATATATATTTATTATACACTTATATAAAAATAATACAGATTAATGACGGGCAAAACTGAACAACACACCCCGATGATGCAGCAATATCTGCGCATCAAGGCCGACTACCCTGATATTTTGCTCTTCTATCGTATGGGGGATTTCTATGAACTGTTTTTCGATGATGCGCGCAAGGCTGCCAGCCTGCTCGATATCACCCTGACCGCCCGTGGGCAGTCTGCCGGTGAACCTATTCCCATGGCCGGCGTACCTTACCATGCGGTGGACAACTATCTTGCCCGGCTGGTTAAATCAGGCAAATCTATCGCCATTTGTGAACAAATCGGCGACCCGGCCAGCAGCAAGGGGCCGGTGGAGCGCAAGGTTATGCGCATTGTCACCCCCGGCACCCTGACTGACGAAGCGCTGCTGGAAGAACGGCAGGAGAACCTGCTGGTGGCCATTTTCAAAGAGGTCGATGATTGCGGCATTGCGACCCTGGATATGGCCAGTGGCCGTTTTTGCCTGTTGCAGGTTAGCGGTCGTGAAGCCCTGAGCAGTGAGCTTGAGCGGCTGCATCCGGCGGAACTGCTGATCAGTGATGAACTGGCAGAAGAAGACGGACTGATGTCGCTGAGCTGTCTGAAACGTCAACCACCCTGGCATTTTGAACCTGACAGCGCCCACCGCCTGCTGTGTGAACAATTCCGCACCCGTGACCTGCGGGGCTTTGGCTGTGACGAGGCGCCACTGGCGGTACGCGCAGCCGGTTGCCTGCTGCATTATGTGCAGGAAACCCAGCACGGCCTGCTGCCGCATATCCGCGATCTGCGCGTCGAGCGGCGTGAAGACAGCATTATTCTCGATGCCGCCAGTCGCCGCAATCTGGAGCTGGAACACAGCCTGAGTGGTCAGCAGCAGCACACCCTGGCAGGGATTCTGGATCGTTGCGCCACGCCCATGGGTAGCCGCCTGCTGCGCCGCTGGATTCACCGCCCTCTGCGCGATCAGCAGGTTTTGCGTCAGCGCCAGCAGGTGATTGCCTGCCTCGCTGAGGAGCACCGTTTTGAGAGCCTGCATCCTCTGTTGCAAGAGGTGGGCGATGTTGAACGTATCCTCACCCGCATTGCGCTGAAATCCGCCCGTCCCCGTGATCTCAGTCGTCTGCGTACGGCGCTGGGACTGTTGCCTGAAATTCATAGTTTGCTAGGGCAAACGGGGGGCAGGCTGGCGGAACTACTGAAACAGATCCACGAATTCCCGCAGATTCACGGTCTGTTGCAAAAAGCCCTCATCGACTCCCCACCGCTATTAATCCGTGACGGCGGCGTCATCGCTCCCGGCTACGACCCGGCGCTGGATGAACTGCGCAGCCTGCAGGCCAATGCCGGTCAGTTTCTCGGCGAGCTGGAACAACGCGAACGCCAGCGCAGCGGCGTCAACAGCCTCAAGGTGGGCTATAACCGGGTGCATGGCTATTATATCGAGGTCAGCCGTCTACATTCTGAAAACCTGCCCGAAGACTACCAGCGACGCCAGACCCTGAAGGCGGCCGAACGCTATATCACCCCGGAACTCAAGGCGCTTGAGGAGCGGGTGCTCAGCGCCAACGAGCATGCTCTGGCGCGGGAAAAACAACTTTATGAGCAACTGCTGGACACACTGCACAGCGATCTAAGTCCGCTGCAGGACAGTGCCCGCGCCCTGGCCGAACTGGACGTGCTCAATTGCCTCGCAGAGCGGGCGCAAAACCTGAAACTGACCCCGCCCAGCCTGGATGAGACGCCGGGACTGGAAATTCTTGGCGGCCGCCACCCGGTCATCGAACAGGCACGGTCCGATCCCTTCCGCCCCAATGATATATGCCTGGACAGCCGCCGACGCATGCTGCTGATCACCGGTCCCAACATGGGTGGCAAATCCACCTATATGCGTCAGACCGCGCTAATCGTGCTGATGGCGCATATCGGCAGTTACGTACCCGCTGATTCAGCGCGCATCGGTCCCATCGATCGTATTTTCACCCGCATTGGCGCCTCCGATGATCTCGCCAGTGGTCGCTCTACCTTCATGGTGGAAATGACCGAGACCGCCAATATTCTGCACAATGCCACCGATCAGAGCCTGGTGCTGATGGATGAAATCGGTCGCGGCACCAGCACCTTCGATGGTCTTTCCCTGGCCTGGGCCTGCGCCCGGTCACTGGTGCGGGACATCCAGGCCTGGAGCCTGTTCGCCACCCACTATTTCGAACTGACCCGGCTGCCGGAAACGCTGCCCGGCTGTGTCAATGTGCATCTGGACGCGGTGGAGCATGAACACGGTATTGTCTTCATGCATAACGTCCTGCCTGGCCCCGCCAGCAAGAGTTACGGCCTGCAGGTCGCGGCTCTGGCCGGTGTCCCCCAGGCCGTGATCCAGCAGGCGCAGGACAAACTGGCGCAATTGGAAGCACCGTCGTCCCCGACCACGCTGGATCAAGTTTCAGTCCAGAGCGAATCGGCAAGCCTGGATGCTGAACCCTCTGCACTGGAAACGATGCTGGAAAAAATCAGCCCTGATGATTTCAGCCCGCGCGAGGCTCTCGCGCTGCTGTACCAATTGAAAAAACAACAGGAAGATCATACCCTTTAATTTTTTTACGGGAATCTGTCATGGCTTATGTAGTAACCGACAATTGCATCAAATGTAAATATACCGACTGCGTCGATGTTTGCCCGGTGGACTGTTTTTATGAAGGACCTAATTTTCTGGTCATCAATCCGGATGAATGCATCGACTGCGCCCTATGTGAGCCGGAATGTCCGGCTGAAGCCATTTTTGCCGATGACGATGTGCCCGATAACATGACCGACTTCATCGAGCTCAATGCCGAGCTGGCTCAAGAATGGCCCGTCATCAGCGAAATGAAACCGGCTCCCGAGGATGCGGAAAAATGGGACGGCGTTGAAGATAAACTGAAATATCTGGAGCGCTGAGCAGAAATCCGCCCGCAAAAAAAAGGCGGCCCAAAAGAGGGTCGCCTGTTTGAGTACCTTGCAGGCTATCCTGCCTGAATGTCGGTGCAGCGCCCGATTTTGAGAAACCTGTCGATCGAAATCTATCGGCTTCTTAGCAGCATCCTGCTCTGCGAATTCGTCCATGCATCCTTGCCCGGCCTCCGGCCCTCCTTCACTTTTCCCTGTGCCTATCCATAATCAAAGGCCTCACGCCCGATCCATCAGGTCAACTGTCTTTGAACATGGATAAAGAGATTGCACAAAATACTTAAAGATTTAAATCAGGGAATACCCTGAATTCTGTTTTTGTCCTTTTGTTTTGTGACGACCATCACAAAACAAAAAGACAAAAACAGGGAAACATAGTGAAATGAGGAAAGAGAACGTGCTGACGGGCAACAGAAACCTGGGCTGGTAACGGGAACGTGTCTCCGTTTATTTTGGCGATTCCAGAGCCAGAATAGCCGCCAGACGTTTAGGGGGAACATAACCCGGCACCATCTGGCCGTTATCCAGTACCAGGGACGGTGTCCCTCGCACGCCAATCATATTGCCCAGCTTGAACTCGGCGGCGACCGGATTATTGCACTTTCTGCTTGTCGCGACCTGCCCATTATCGGCAAAGGCCAGGGTCATGGCTTTTTGACGATCATTGGCGCACCAGATCGACTCCGCCTTGTCATAGGAGCTGGAAGGAATGCCTGCGCGAGGATAGGCCAAATAACGCACCCGGATACCCAGAGCATTGTATTTGCCGATATTGTGGTGCAATTTCTGGCAATAAGGGCAATCAATATCGGTAAATACCGTAATGGTGTGCTTTACTTTGCCGTTTTTAGGGCTAAAAATAATCATAGCATCCTCGCCCATATTATTAATAGCCTGCATGCGCGCCTTGCCTCGCAAGCCCTCAGTAACATTGGTCTTCGTGGCAACATCGATCATGTCACCATCGAGCACATATTTGCCATCACCGCTGATATAAAACAGACGCGGTGGGATAGACACCAGATAGAGATTGCTCACCGGGGTATCCTGGATATTTTTAGCGGGTACGCCCAGTTGTACCGAAAGAGTCCTGCGCACTTTTTCCAGATGACTGCTATCCGCCATGGCCGACAGGGTAAACAAAGAGGAAACAAGCATGATAAAAACAGATTTGGAAGATAAGTGCATAATTTAACCTTGAAAATAGTGAAAATATGAATCCCGACATGGCCCAAACATATCATTCAGGAACACGAAGAGATGATACCGGTTTCAACCCTGTCCGGTACTCTGCCGTTTTTACGGTTTTTGAAGCACGCCATTATATATCAGACCCGTGATTTCCGAGTGAGTTCAACCGCGGGGGTGATGGACTTCATGGAGGATCTTGAGTCGCGCCTTTGCAACATGCGTGTAAATCTGGGTGGTTGAGAGATCACTGTGGCCCAGCAGCATCTGTACCACTCGCAAATCAGCGCCATTATTCAGCAAATGTGTTGCAAAAGCATGACGCAGGGTATGCGGTGAAAGCGGCTTCTCAATGCCTGCCGGCCTGGCATAACGTTTAATCAGTTGCCAGAAGGCCTGACGAGTCATGCCCCGTCCCAGACGGCTGACAAACAGCGCCTCGCATTGCCCCCCTGCCAGCAGCACCGGACGCGCCTCGGCCCGATATTTCTCCAGCCAGTCAATGGCTTCCTCCCCCAACGGCACCAGCCGCTGTTTACCTCCCTTGCCATCGATTCGCAGCACCTCCTGGCGCAGGTTGACCCCGGCCAACTCCAGTCCTACCAGCTCGGATGCGCGCAGACCACAGGCATACAGCACCTCCAGCATACAGCGATCCCGCAAACCCAGCACCGTCGTAATATCCGGCGCCGCCAGCAAGGCTTCCACATCGGCTTCACTCAGCGACTTTGGCAGGCTGCGTCCCTGCCGGGGCGAATCGATCAGCAGCATGGGATCAGCCTGGATCCTTTTTTCCCGGTACAGATAGCGATAAAAATTACGCAGGCTGGAAATCAGCCGGGCATTGCTGCGGGCGCTGATCCGGCGCTTATGCCGTGCATCCAGATAATGGCGGATGTCATCCACTGAAACCTCCAGTAGATTGTGCGCCCCCGACCGCTGTCCCAACCAGTCTCCGAACTGATGCAGATCCTGGCGGTAAGCCGAAAGCGTGTTCTCGCTCAGACCCCGTTCCATCCACAGAGTGTCTAGAAACACATCGATGATAATATCAGCGTTATTCATGTGGGAATGTGACCCCTTCATGCTTCAGCAGCCATCGTTTTATTCTGATTTCCGCACCCTCTGTCCTGCCTGCAAACCCGCCGATGCCCCTGGCCGACACCACCCGATGACAGGGTACGACCAGCGGCACCGGATTCTGGCGACAGGCATTACCCACTGCCCGGGCACTGCTGTGTAACTGCTCCGCCAGTTGACCGTAGGTTCTTACCTCACCTGCTGGAATCTGTTGCAGGGCATGCCAGACTCGCCGTTGAAAATCTGTCCCCCTGAGCAGCACAGGAAAACTGAAGGGCCTGACCGAAGAGGAGAAATAAGCTTGCAGCTGGGCCGTAACGCGGGCCGCCGCCGGTGTTTCTTCCGGCTGTTCATCATCCGGCGGATGAAGAAAATTCAGCTCACACACCGCCGAATCGTTAAAATAAATCGCCAGCGCGCCAATCGGGGAATCAAAAATCATGTGTGCCAGTTCCTGGTTATTAAGGCATCTTACGGGGCCAGACTTGGCTCCGGCCCCTGCCAGCTGAAATATAGGATATTTCCAATTCAGATAAATCCTGGAAAATCATTTTGTAAAGGCACTAAAGCCTGTTGTCTGCCTACCGATACTACTGCAGAGCAGAACAGGAGAAAAGCTATGCCACTGATTCGTCTTACCCTGATTATGATTGGGCTTATGATTTTTGCAACTGGTCAGGCCTCAGCCGAAGGGGGTGAGAGCTCCCTGTATGTTCCACTGGAACCTGCCTTTATTGTCAATGTCAACGACGGTAACCGTGTCCGTCACATGCAAATTAAGTTGCAGCTCAAACTTAAAGAGGCCAAATTTGCATCCTATATCAAAGAACACGACCCCGCTATTCGCAATGCCATGGTCATGCTTCTCAGTGGACAGAAAGCTTCCCTGCTGAAAACGGCAGCCGGTAAACAAAAGCTGATGAAGGAAGCGCTGGCGGCGATCCAGAAAGTGTTACAGGAGAATATCGGCAATACCGGCATCAAGGCGGTATATTTCACTGATCTCATTATTCAGTAAGCTTTCCAGCCCGTGCTTGCGCCACGGGCAGAATAGACTCTATCATGGCACTGAATAAACTAGGCCGAATCATTTTCAGTGAACGATTATTACCGATCTTCCGCTTTGCTGGCGTTTGTCCTGCTGACGCTCAGCAGCCTGCTGGGTTGGGCGGGACATGCCGAGGCCGCACAAAACAGCCACGCCGCAGAAAAAAAATCTCAGGTCACATTGATCAACCGTGGCACGGACAGTCAACCCGTATTCGATGTCCGGAACAATTACGACGGCCCGATCGAATTCGAATTGAGCGCCGGCGAATTCGTCAATATGAAAAGCGAGCCGGCGCTACCTGTTCGTAAAGTCATACCGGCAAAGACCACGATCCATCTTTGTCGGCTCATGCAAATCAGTGCCCATGAACCCTGGTCCTATACCTATTCGACCCGTTATGTGCTGGGCAAACCCGGCGTCCGCCAGTTGACCGGCAAACCTTATGGCCTGCCCTTCGGTGAAGTTCAGCAGTTTGTCATCTCTCAGGGCTTCGAGGGCAGGCGCAGTCACCAGACCCCCGCCACACGATACGCGATTGATATCGATATGCCGCAAGGCACCGAAGTTCTTGCCATGCGCAGTGGGCGGGTCATGGAAATCACCCGCGCACGGCTGAATAACGACAAAAAATCCGTGCCCGTCCTGCAAATTCGTATCCTGCACCAGGACGGCACCATAGGCCTGTATGCGTATTTGAAAAAGGGATCTATCGCGGTACACGAAGGGCAACGGGTACAGAGAGGACAGCTTATCGCCGCTTCCGGTCCCAGCTATAAGAAAAACGTTAAACCTCATCTGCACTTCGCTGTGCAACGAAATGCCGGTATGCGGTTGGAATCCATTCCGTTTCAGATTATCAGCTTCTCTGGTTCAGGCATTACCCCCAAGGCCGGCATGACATTGCGCCACTCGCCTTATTAACCTGATCCCGGTTTTAGCTCTTTCCCGGGTTCTCAGGTTCCCGCATGGGACCCCATACATTTTCTCTTTCTCGTTCCCACGCAGAGCGGGGAACCAGAGATACTTATGCAACGATTAATCATTCACAAATTTTCCTGAAAAGCGGCTACTTGAAACGCAGCTTCTGCAACTCGCGTTGCAATACGGCCTCGCGTGTGGTGT
>DRJN01000323.1 GCA_011052165.1 Gammaproteobacteria bacterium | reverse complement strand
TTGCATAAGTACTCGCCTGTATTTTATACCCTCACCCCAGCCCTCTCCCGAAGGGAGAGGGGGTTATGATGCAAATACTGATGCAACGATTAATACCAGAGCCTGTTAAAGCGCCCTGCCGCATTTTTGCAGCCTCCGGGTTCATTTGCCCACACAGAAACTGCTGAAGATACGCCCGAGTAAATCATCACTGCTGAGCACTCCGGTAATTTCGCCCAGCGCTTTCTGCGCCTGATGAAGCTCTTCGGCCAGCAGTTCTCCTGCGGCAAAATCCCGTAACTGGCTGGCTCCTTTTTCTATACACTGACGCGCCTGCTCAAGCGCCTGCAGGTGGCGGCGACGCGCCATAAACCGGCCTTCGCCGGCACCGAGATAACCCACGCAGGCTTTCAGATGCTCACGCAATAAATCCATGCCGCGCCCATCTTTTACTGACAGCCATAAATGCACTCTGTTGTCCCGTTTTTCCCGCGCCGCTTGCGCGCCGCTTAAATCTATTTTGTTATAGATAAACGTGACTGCCCGCTTCGCGGGCAACTGTGACAGAATTTTTTCTTCTTCCCCGCCATAGCCCCGCCGATCATCCAGCAACAGTAAAACCTGATCGGCCTGTTCCATTTCTTTCCAGCTACGGCGGATCCCCTCCTGCTCAATCGCATTTTTACCCTCACGCAGGCCGGCTGTATCAATCACATGCACGGGCATGCCATCAATACTGATTTCCTCTCGCAGGACATCGCGGGTGGTACCGGGAAGATCAGTGACAATAGCTGCTTCGCGCCCCGCCAGCCGATTCAGCAGACTGGACTTGCCAGTGTTGGGTTGGCCGGCCAGGACGATGCGCATCCCTTCGCGCAAAAGTTGTCCCTGTTGCGCCTCACCGATTACCCGATCCAGCTCCGCCAGCAGGGCATCCAGTTCATCGCTTACTTTGCTGTCGGCAAGAAAATCAATGTCTTCTTCAGGAAAATCCATCGCCGCTTCCACGTACATACGCAAGTGGATCAGGCGCTCAACCGTGCGATGCACCCAGTCAGAAAAAACACCTTCGAGAGAATGCATGGCGCAACGGGCGGCCTGTTCGGTACCGGCGTCAATGAGATCGGCAATCGCTTCCGCCTGGCTTAGATCAATTTTGTTATTCAGATAGGCGCGTTGACTGAACTCACCCGGGCACGCCATGCGTGCGCCCAGCGTCAGGACGCGTTTAAGCAGCAGATCCAGTACCACCGGGCCGCCGTGACCTTGCAGCTCCAGCACATCTTCACCGGTAAACGAATGAGGATCGGGAAAGAAAAGCGCCAGCCCCCGGTCGATTATCTCACCTTTGTGATCGAGAAAAGAAAGATACTCGGCAAAACGGGGCCGGGGCAGGACGCCCAGCATGGCGCGGGCGATAGCCGCCGCCGCTGGACCAGACACGCGGATGATGCCTACGCCGCCCCGCCCGGCCGGTGTGGCGATAGCGGCAATGGTCTCTTCCACATAGTCGCGTGGACTCATGCCGGCATATCCGTTAGAGCGTTAACTCTTGATCACGATGCGGGTGATATACCACTGCTGCAAAATCGATAGCGTATTGTTCACGACCCAGTAAATAACCAGTCCGGCCGGGAAGAAGGCAAAGAAGATGGTGAAGGCAAAGGGTAACACCATCATCAGTTTGGCCTGAATCGGATCCATTGGTGCCGGATTCAACCTTTGCTGAATGAACATGCTGATACCCATCAGCAGGGGTAAAACATAGTAGGGATCGGCGGTGGACATATCTTTGATCCAGAAAATCCACGGTGCCTGCCGCAGTTCCACGGTTTTCAGCAAGACCCAGTAGAGGGAGATGAATACCGGCATCTGTACCAGGATCGGCAAACAGCCGCCCAGCGGATTGATCTTCTCTTTGCGGAACAGCTCCATCTGTGCCTGCCCCATTTTCTTCTTATCATCACCATAGCGTTCTTTCAGCAGCTTGATTCGCGGCGTGAGTTTGCGCATCTGCGCCATGGACTTGTAAGACTTTTCCGACAGTTTGTAAAACGTCAGTTTAATCATCATGGTCAGGATGATAATGGCCCAGCCCCAGTTGCCGATAATGTGCGTATGAATAAACTTCAGCACAAAGTAGATGGGCTTTGCCAATATCGTCAACATACCATAATCTATGGTTAGCTCCAGACCCGGCGCGACTTTTTCCAGCAGCTCCTGCACTTTCGGTCCCACAAAGAGCCGGTTACTGAAATGATCTTCAGCGCCTGCCTTCACCCGGTAAGGGGTGTCGGCTTTCATGCCCAGAGTATAACGATCCGGGTTGGGTTTATAACGAGAATAAAATGTTTCCGGTGTCGTCGCCGGCGGAATCCAGGCCGCCAGAAAATAATGCTGAATCATCGCGGTCCAGCCGCCGGTAACCTGTTTATTCAGTTTGGCTTCCCGCATGTCGCTAAAGGTTATTTTGTCGTATTTTTCTTGCGGACTATATTCCACCCCACCGGTATAGGTATGAACAAATCGTGGCTGTTCCGCTTTCGGAATCGGCGTGCGCTGTAGCTGTTGATACAGATTACCCACCCAATCTTTGGCCGTCGGATTTTTAATGGTATAACCAACCTTAATCAGATAACTGCCGCGGGTAAAGGTATAGCTTTTTATGAAAACCACCCCTTTAGGGCTGGTCCACCGCAGGACGGCCGTCACCTTGTTTTCCCCCTCCGCCAGCCGATAGTGACTCTGGACCATCTGATAGAGGGTGGTATGGTTCGGGGCAGCGTTGAGCACAAGCTTGTTGTTTTTTCGCAGGGTAAACCCTGACTGCGCAATAAACAACTCTTCGGGACCATCTTGCATCAGGCGAAAAGGCTGATCCGGTTTATGGATACTCACTGGATATTTTTTCAGATCTACCACCCGAAGATCCCCGCCCACCGTATCAATTTCAGCCCGAAATACGTCGGTCTCGACCTGAATTCGTTGTCCCTGTTTTACCAGTTTTATTTTGTTCCTCGGCATAAACGTGGGGGATCCTGCTGCGGGCACTGCTGCTGTTTCAGCAAGCGGGACATCGGGGCTTGGCGTGAGTGCTGGCGGGGGGGAGGACGCTCTTTTCCCCATGATTTGCGTTAATGGCGTAAGCGGCTGGGGTGAAAATTCCCGCTGCCAGGCATTCCAGATTAAAAACAGAACCAGACTCAGGGCGATAAACAGGATAAGACGTTGTTGTTCCATCAGACTTCTTTTTTCTCAGGTACAGGATCAAGGCCCCCGGCATGCCAGGGATGACAGTGGCTTAAACGCTTCAAGGCCAGCCAGCTCCCCCGAAATATGCCAAAACGGTTCACGGCTGTTTCTGCATACTCGGAACAGGAGGGATAAAAACGGCAGTTATTACCAAAAAACGGACTAATTATGTAGCGATACGCGCTTATCAGGAGGATAACAAGTTTGCGCATTTTTTACTTACCCGATCCCAGTGTTTATCCAGTGCACAGAAAACCGTTTCGTTATCAAGCTTCACTATTCCGTGGCGAACCAATACTACAATATCCAGCCCCCGGAGTTGAACCTGCCGCTTGCGAAAGCTCTCCCGGATTAGACGTTTTATACGATTGCGATCAACCGCCCGTTTCAGCTGCCGCTTCGAAATCGCCATCCCCAGCCGGGCATAGCGCTGTGAATTCGCACACGCCAGCAGGGTTAGATGCCTGTCGCCCTGTTTGGTCGCGTGCTGAAAAACGCGGTTAAAATCCTTTGCGGTGAGTAGCCGGTATTGGCGAGGAAACTGCCAACCCATCTGGTTCAAAAAAGGGATGTTCGGATCGACCTGGCCAGAGCGGATGATTAGGCGCTCAGACGCTGGCGACCTTTAGCCCGGCGAGCATTGATAACAGCGCGACCGGCACGAGTGCGCATGCGAGCGCGGAAACCATGAGTGCGTTTACGTTTAAGGGTGCTGGGCTGAAATGTTCTTTTCATGGCTAAATCACTGTTTAATCAGAAACTTGTTACTTGAATCATTCAGGAAGGTTTTCCCTGAAAAAGGGGCCGCAACAATACTTCCTGAGACCCCTTCTGTCAACCATAATTATCCAAAAGTTCGTGTTAACCATTCTTCACATTTGCATGTGGATAACTTTTTTCTGTCGTTATAGACTGCCCTATCTCAGCTCAACGTTTTCCTTTTTCCGTCTACTTTTTTTGAGGAGTCTATTCGCGTGCCACAGAGTTCCTGGGATAAATGTCTGGCTCGACTGGAGCAGGATTTATCCCCTCAGCAGTTTAACACCTGGATTCGTCCGCTGCAGGCGCGTTTCAGCGACAGGGACATTATCCTTCTGGCCCCTAACCAGTTTGTGCTTGACTGGGTAAAAGATAAATATTTCAATAACATAGAAGCTCTGATTAATAATTATTCAGGCTCTAACATTTCTGTTCTACTCGACATCGGCAGTGAAGAGCTGGTCCAGATCCCCCGCGCGTCCTCCGCCCCAAACGGTTTTGTGGCGCCCTCTGCGAGACAGGCGACCCGTGCGCGCCGAAACTCCAGTCTGAATCCAAATTTCACCTTCGACACCTATGTGGAGGGTAAATCCAACCAGCTTGGCCGGGCCGCTTCCCTCCAGGTGGCTGAAAATCCCGGTCATAGTTATAATCCGCTCATGATTTATGGTGGCGTCGGCCTGGGCAAAACCCACTTAATGCATGCTGCCGGCAATATGATCCTTCATCATCAGCCCCATGCCAGTGTGGTTTACCTGCACTCGGAACGTTTTGTCGCCGAAATGGTTAAAGCGCTTCAGCACGGCACCATCAATGAGTTTAAACGTTACTATCGTTCAGTTGACGCTTTACTGGTTGATGACATTCAGTTTTTTGCAGGCAAGGAGCAATCCCAGGAAGAATTTTTCCATACCTTTAATTCCTTGATGGAAAGTCATCACCAGATCATTATGACCTGTGATCGTTATCCGAAGGAGGTTGACGGCTTGGAAGAACGCTTAAAGTCCCGTTTTGGTTGGGGCTTGCCCGTGACCATTGAACCTCCCGGCCTGGAAACACGGGTAGCCATTCTTAAAAGCAAGGCCAGTAATTCAGGCGTAGAATTATCTAACGAAGTGGCTTTTTTTATCGCCAAACATATTCGCTCAAACATTCGTGAGCTGGAAGGTGCCTTGCGGCGCGTGATGGCCAACGCCCAGTTTACAAATCAGCCTATCACCCTGGGTTTTGCCAAAGAGGCTTTGCGCGATCTGCTTGTTATACAGGATCGCCAGTTAACGATGGATAACATTCAAAAAATAGTGGCCGAGTACTACAAGATTCGGGTCGCCGATCTGCTCTCTAAACGACGCAGCCGTTCTATTACCCGTCCCCGGCAAATTGCCATGTCCCTGTGCAAGGAATTGACCAGTCATAGTCTGCCGGAGATTGGAACCGCATTTGGCGGCCGCGATCATACGACTGTTCTGCATGCTTGTCGCAAGGTTAAGGAATTGAAAGAAGCGGAACTCAGTATTGATGAGGATTTTTCCAACTTGATTCGCATCCTGAGTACATAATGGGGACAGTATGTGGATAACGTGTTAATAACCGCAGGTTCAACGTTGCAGTCGGTTTTAATCACATTTTATCCACAGTTTACACTGTGCTTTCCAATAGCTGTTCAAACCGTTTAAAAAGTGTGATAAGTTTATGTAAAATATATACAAAAATCGGTTATCCACAGATATTGGCAGGCTTAATAACAGTAATAATTTATATATATAATATATCAAAGGATATTTAATGAAACTCAGACTGCAACGTGATGCTCTGTTAAAACCCTTGCAAACAGTGAGCAATATTGTTGAGCGGCGTCCATCTCTTGCCATATTGTCTAATATTCTTCTTCAGGTCTCTGATGGCACTATGACATTAACGGGAACCGATCTTGAAATTGAAATGGTCACTCGACTGACGGTTGATAGTCAGGATCATGATGAAATCACCTTGCCAGGTAAAAAATTTATCGATATCTGTAAAGCTTTACCTGAGAAAGCAGAAATTGAATTAACGACCACTGGTGACCGGTGTGTTATTAAATCAGGCCGGAGCCGCTTTACACTTTCGGCGTTACCCGGCTCAGAATTTCCAAATATTGAAGCTGTCACCGCCCCATTCGAATTTAGCCTGACTCAAAAAGAACTTAAGCAATTAATTGAAAGCACCCAGTTTTGTATGGCGCAACAGGATGTTCGTTATTATCTCAATGGCTTACTGCTGGAAATCACCGCAGACAGGCTTTCTGCGGTAGCCACCGATGGTCATCGTCTGGCCCTGTCTGGATTGAATGGGCATTTTGATGTGACGGAAACCCGGCAAATCATCCTTCCCAAGAAAGGGGTGAATGAACTCGCTCGCTTACTGGATGAGTCGAATGACGCGTTAACGATTAAATTAAGTGAGAATCATATTCTGGTTGAGCTTCAGGATATGCGCTTTACGTCTAAACTGATTGATGGAAAATTTCCTGATTATCAACAGGTTATACCAAAGGATTGTGAAAACCAGATTCGTTGTGACCGTGAACAACTACGCCAGGCGTTTATGCGGGCCTCGGTGCTGTCGAATGAAAAATACCGAGGGATTCTTCTCCAATTCAGCACCGGCATACTCAAGGCCACGGTGCATAATCCGGAGCAGGAAGAAGCGGAAGAACAAATAGAAATAGAGTATGAAGGCCAGGAGTTCGAGATTGGTTTTAACGTGGTCTATTTCCAGGAGGCCTTGTCCGTTATTACCGAAAAGCAGGTGATATTGAATATGACAGACACGAACCACAGCTGCTTGCTCTTTGGCGAAGGAAACATCACTAATCAGTATGTTATTATGCCCAT
>DRJN01000322.1 GCA_011052165.1 Gammaproteobacteria bacterium | reverse complement strand
TGCTGCCGGTACCAGATCATTCCACTGGTAAAGGCTGCCGCCACCAGTAAGAGTCCCCCCAGACTGACCCACCACCAGAAACGGCCATTCACCGCCTCCTGTTGCAGATAATCACCACGTGCTTTTTCAAGTTGCCAACGGCTGCGATCTTTTTTCAGATTGTCAATCTGTTCATTCAGCGTCAGGTTTGCTGTTTCCAGGATTTTGATGGATTCATCCCGCTTCTGAATCTGCTGCTTCAGTTCCCGATGGCGGATTTTCAAAGTCTCAATACGCATCATTGCAGGCGGCTGATCGCTCACGTAGATATCCTTAATCCAGCCGACCACTCCTTTATCCGTACGAATTTTCAGGTAGTCAGACAATTGCTCCAGCACTTCAAGTTTCATTCCTGTCACGACAACGCTAAATGGCGCCACCCGGCCACTGGGCTCAGATCGAACCCCCACACGTAAATTATCGTTAATATAAATCATTCTAGCCTGCGCCACTGAACCCGGCACAAGCTGGCTCAGACACAAAGCAGTCAATAAAATCCGGACGAACACTGTCATAATAAGCCACCGTATAGGAAAATTTTCCAGTGGGAATTCAGTAGTACTTATCGGCCATTACCTCCTCTGTCTTTAACCCTCTTTTGCTGCACAGCAGAAAATGCGAAACGGTGCAAGTTATCCCGTATAGAGCATAAGAATATTCTTATGCAAAAGCGATGTCCAAACTGACTGCGATTTTCGCCCCCTTTCATTTGCTTAAAGCAAAAAAATTTGACATCTATTTCGCCAAAAAAGCTGGATAATCCCGTAAAAATAGAGATATACTCGCCTCCAGTTAGTGAGGAATATACTATTTTAGCGACTAAATCTGACAACTCTATCAATTCTCAGGAGCCATCAATGGCAATCAAGAAAAAAGCCAAGAAAAAAACCGCAAAGAAAAAAGCTGTGGCCATCAGGAAGCCCATAGTCAAACCAATCAAGGAACCTTTCACTAAAACCATGCTCTTCACCACGATTGCTGAACGCACCGAACTGAAGAAAAAAGATGTTGCGGCTGTTTTTGATGAACTCTTCAAGATTATCAACGGTCACATCAAACGTAACGCTGCCGGCGTATTTACCATGCCCGGCCTTCTGAAAGTCAAGGTTGTACGTAAACCCGCAACCCGCGCCCGCAAGGGAATCAACCCCTTCACTGGCGAACCGACTATCTTCAGGGCCAAGCCCGCCCGTAATATTGTCAAGGTTCAGCCACTCAAGGCGCTCAAGGATATGGCCCTCTAACATTCATCGGCCCCCGCTCGGAAGTGACTCCCCAGCCGGGGATCCCTCTCCTAGGCTTCTTTACTTGATTATGCGTTTGCAGGCAAAAAAAACCCCGACTTTGCAAGCCGGGGCGTTTGTTGAATTGAGCCTGGAATGAGATTAAGGATTCACGTCAAAATTACAGGCATCATGCCAACACTCAGAATTTGATTTTCACAGCAAAGAAACCACCATTGTCTATATTGATCGTGCCGACATTGTTTGCACTGATATCGACATCAATTTTCTGGTAACCCAGTTGCACCGTTGCCTGCGGCGAGACTTCAAAATTCAAGGTCGCACCATATTCAATTAATCCATTTGAATCCCCAAAGGCCACCACACTCGGGGCAATCATAAAAAAAGCACCCAGGCCGAACCCCCCCCAGGAATCAGGTACCAGCATGACATCCCCTCCCAGGCCCACCGCATACACGGTGTAGGTTTTCGCCCTCCCCGCATATAGACGCCCCCCGATAGAGACGATAATCGGCGCTTCGACACTTTCCCCACGAACAAAGGTGCCCACATCCAGCAAATAACTGTTCTTGCCTGTCGAATTGTCGGTATAAAGAAAGCCCGCACTGGTTTCGAGATTTCCAAATGACTGCCCCATACCACTCATGCTGTAGCGGAAGCGGGCATTGTCATTACTCAGCTGCGCCGTCATGGAATCGGCAAATGCAGAGGCGCTGACCAGTGCCGCCAGTAGAAAAGAAAACAGTCTTAAATGCATATTTTCTGAACGCATATTCTCCCGTGCCCCCAAAACAAGATTAGAGAAAGCAGGCCAACCATATATATTAATCGTTGAAACCAGTTTGTTGCAAAGCCTCATATTAGCTTTAATTCAGATAAAATCATAGTGGAGTCTTTAACCCGGATTTCGCAGATAAGCCGCTGGATATGCTCAAAAACGTGATTCCCTGTCAATGATGTTTTCGATTTCCTTGACTATCTCATCCCGCGCATCCGGGGAGGCCGAAAGTCCCTCTGACAGCATCGCCTGTGTATGGCGATTGTAAGCCACCAGGTCAAGGCGATCCCTTACCTGCGGGTTATCCTGAATAAAACGGAGGAAAGGCTGGCAGTCCACCTCCATGACCACAACCTGTGACAACGCCGTTACCGTTGCTGCACGCTGCGCACCGGTCAGCACCGACCACTCGCCAAAGTACTCGGCTTGCCGCAGCAGAGCGATATTGAGTACTTCACCCTTTATCCGCCGGCTCACTCTGGCCGAACCCACAATAATGAAATACAGGGAATCGCCGCTGTCATGCTCTCTGACAATCTCGGTATTTCTGGGGAAACTGCTCAATACTGCATGATCCGCCAGAATCTTCAGATTACTCACAGGGAGATGCCGAAACAGGGGAACACAACGCAACGCCGTCTCGATGATGCGTTGCCGATAACGTTCTAACACCGCATCCCGCAGTAACGGCCGATTATTGATCAGCGTTTCCAGAACCTCCCCTGACAGCTCCAGCATCACCGAGGGCCGCGTCACCGTCACAGTTGAAATCCGGGGTAACTTGAAGAGCGCGGAAATTTCACCAAAAATCTCTCCCCGCCGCAGGTTTGCCAGCACCACCTTCTGCTGCCCCCCACCTTCGCTCACTTCAACGCCACCCATCACAAGAATATAAACACGGGCATCAAGCTGATTTTGCTCACAGATAACGTCTCCCGCTTTGGCGCTTCGCACCACACCGTGATCCAGAAGATAGCGTTTTTCATCCGCACTCAGCAATTCACCAAAGGCAAGCTGTGAGGCAATGGCCTCCCCGGCAATTTCCCGTAACGGCGGTTGTTCCGGATCTGAAACAATTTTCTGTTCTGTTTTCACAATAACGTTCTTACCTGAATAGCGCGACTGGAAAAACAGGCCGAATATAGCCTGCTTTTAGGCAATCTAGCCCCGTTCATGTCCGAACGATAGGAAGCCATTCACAGTTTCATCATCTGCCCGCAGTTCTGTTTTCTGGAATAGCGCTTTATAAGGCTCAAAATTCCCGCTAAACTAGCTTAAAGTCACTGCAATAAATAAGCCCAAGATGTTTATCCCCCTGGATCGGAAGCCAGACTGGCGCCATCCCCCTGTTATTACCCTGTTATTGATATGCATCAATATCCTGGTCTTCAATTTCCTGCAGGAGCAAGACCCGCTACGAGAAAAAGAGGCCTTTCGCTACTATTTTTCATCCGGTCTCGCCGAGCTGGAAATACCCCGTTATATTCAATATCTGAACAAACACAGCAACAGCCGAATCAGTATTAACCCCGTGCCCAAACTGGTCGGCAGTGAGCAGAAAATCATCTATCGGCACCTGATGATCAATGGCGGCTTTTTGCGGGCGCTCAACAAATCACATATTATTTCTCCCGATGATCCTGACTATGTTGTCTGGCAGGACCTGCACCGGGACTTCGACAACCGTCTGCAAAGCATCGTTAGCTATCGCTATGCCTTAAAGCCCTATTCACCCGATCCACTGACGGTCTTTAGCTCAATATTTTTACACGCCGATCTCTGGCATCTGTTGGGAAACATGGTTTTTCTGTTTCTATTCGGCTTTATCCTGGAGCTGTCACTGGGCAGCATCATGCTGTTACTGGTATATATTGCCTGCGGGATCATCGCTAATCTTGTTACCCTTGCCATCATCCCTAACAGCGCACAATGGATAATCGGCGCATCCGGTGCTATTACCGGCCTTGCCGGTCTCTATGCCATCCTTTACGGGATGCGGAAAATTCGTTTTTTTTATTCCCTGATATTTTACTTTGACTATATCCGCGCACCGGCGATTATCATGCTGCCTGCCTGGCTGCTTTATGAGTTGGCCTATAGCCTCATTTCTCCCGCGAGTGTCAGCACAGTAACCCACATTGGCGGTCTACTGGGCGGTATCTTTATGGGGATCATCATCCGCTACAGCCCATTACAAATTCATACCGAAGAAAAGAAAAAAAATGCGCGCATAAATTTTGAAAGCGACTTTAAAACAGCCATGAGAGCATTGACCAATGCCGAGCTGGATAAAGCCCGCGATATATTAAAGCGTTTGCTGGAAGTACAGCCGACAGATATGCGCATGGTCTTAAAATTATTTCATATCGCCAGGGCGCGCACAGATCATGACCTGGCCCGGCATTACATCCGACTATTGCTGACGCAGCCGGGAAAGGATCCCCAACTCCTTCATGACCAGCAGCGTAGTTTTCTGGAATACCTGGAACTGACGCAGGAACAGCCAAACCTGCCCGCCGGGCTGCTCGCTGAAACCGGCATTCGATTCTGTGCCGCAGGCCTTGTTGAAACCAGTGATAAAATACTGGCCTTGCTAATCAAGCAGAATCCGGCACAGGAAAAGATCCCCGTTCTGCTGTTTTTGTTGGCCACCCGTTACCACAAATCCGGCAAGCCTGAGAAAAGCAGACACTATAAACAACTGTTAATCCGGCACTTCGCAAACAGCCCTGAAGCTCAAACGATCCAGCAAACCCTCCCTGGACTCTAAAAAAGCGTGTTTATTAATCGTTGCATAAGTATTTGTACCATAGCCCCCTCTCCCTATGGGAGAGGGTGGGGGTGAGGGGATAAAATACAGGCGAATACTTATGCAACGATTAATACCTATAAACAACCCCGCAGCAAGCTGGCGGGGTATTAAGTGGTAGCATGCTGATGGGGTTCCCTACTGGACTTCGCGCTTCGCTCTCGTCATCCTACTGTTTTTTGCGGCAAGCAGCGGGAAATGACACCCAAAGAGATTCAACCCGGCGCCCGATGGGATGAAATATTGTTTAACATACCCAGATAAGACTGGGTTTTTACCCGCGAGGGGTGGTTGGGATATTTATGCATCAGATATTCCAGTATCTTTCGAGCCTTGTCTTCATGACTGAAGTATTCAAACATAATTCTTGCCACTAGCAGATAAGCGCTGGGGATGCCGTCATAACTGGGATAATCACGATGCAGATCATTCAACAGGGAAAGTGCCGCCCGTGACTGGCCACTGCCGACCAGAAGACGCGCCATCTCATGCCGATGCTTTGCTCCTTTGAGTTTAAAACCGGAAATCAGTTTATGGCATTCCACATAAATACGAATAGCCTCACTGGGCTTCCCAAGCAATAGCAGTCTGACAATATAATCCGCGCTATACGTCTTCAGACCATTTTTGTCTTCTATCGAACACAAAATTCGGTGCAAGCGCTCGCGCAGGGCGAAGTCATTCGGGGTCAGCTTAATCGCCCCAGCCAGCCAACTCACGGCTTCTGTGTACTTGCCTTCCTGCAATAGAATATCGAGGTTACGTTCATCTTCCTTTTCATCCATCGCCTCTTCTGGATCCTGAATAACATCATCGGCATAACCCAGCCGCCGATGGAACTGATACAGGACATAGCCCATCATGCTGAACATTACCAGCACAAAATACATAATCACAAGCACTATCACCGAAAAAAACAGATGCACAGGGATACTAAGAAGCAGCAGCTTCCAGGCTGCCAATAAACCTGTTACCAAAAGACCCAGGAAGGCAAATAAAATAATATAGGAAAGGCCAACCGTCTTTATCAGTCCGGCAATGGCCAGTGGATTAATGGCCCGAAGAAAATGCTTGCTGCTTGCCACCAACATGATACTGGCGGGAAAAAGGAAGCTTGACAGCAGCAGACTAAGACTAAGCGCGGTGTCATTGGCATTGTTCCGTACCAGTGTATTGAACAGTCCATAACAGAAAGTAACAAATAACAGCTTGAATGGAATTTCAAGATTTTCACTAAACATAGACCACTGCAGTCTCTCCGGCTTCATCCGGCCCACGGCGATTGAACTCATCACAACATGGGCATATTTTGTAAAGACAACAAATATCAGCATCTGTACCAGAAAACCCAGGATATTGGCGGAGACGATGAAGTTGACGGTTAGCAACGCCAACATCAGCAGCAGGGGGGGTAAATGAAGAGGATATAGAAAGAAGCGGGATATCCGGCTCCATAACGGGGCGATAGAACGGATGCCCTGTGCGGGCATCATCTCGCCACAAACCGGGCAGGCCGCATCTTCGTCTGTAGAAGAATTAAGACATTGATGGCAAAAGTCCATATGGCAGCCCACACAATGCCAGTTTGCTTTTGTATTTGAATGGTGCTTGCAAAAATGTGTGCTCATAAATAAACAGTTCAGTTTGCACTGACCGTTCGGCTTTTGGCCTAATCACGTAGCGCTTGAATCTTCTCGTAATCTTGTTTCCTAAACTTTATAATCGGGCCTTCATTGATTCGGCCTGCCACTATTCACCTTGCCGGCTCCCAGAGGATAATGTGCTCGGGTAACTGATCCGGGTGAATGTATTCTTCACAAACAGCCCGGCCATGCACTGAGATACCCGCCTCATGCACCGAAGCCGGGGTTCCTGTCACCAGGGGATGCCAACCAGCCAATGGTCTACCATCGGCAAGGCGCCGATAAGCACAGCTATGGGGCAATTCTCTAATTTTTGCCGCTGTCTGAACCGCGACCTTGATGCAGGCAGGCACCCGCTTCAGACGTTTAGGATAATCCTTGCAGGAACAGGTTTGCAAATCCAGCAAATGGCACGCTACGTTGGTATAATAAATTTCGCCGCTGTCTTCATCTTCCAGTTTATTCAGGCAACAACGACCACAACCATCACACAGTCTTTCCCACTCTGTGACCGTCATTTCCTCAAGTGACTTATATTCCCAGAATCTGTTCTTCAGCATTCAGCGCGCAACATTGTTTTGCCAATGTTGCTTGAGTTCATTGATATTAAAACGTTCGCCTTCAAGTTCATAATCCACGAATTTAAGCGCTAGCCCCTGGCGATCAGTGCGCAGCACTTTCATGTTAAATGAAACATCGGGACGGGCAGAATCCAGCATTTGCATGCGGATATGGGCGCCGACCGGGAGTTGCGGCTGGTCCTGTAATTCCAGATAAACACCACTTGTCGAAATATTACGTGTCAACGCTCGCCTGCTGCCAAAGGTACTGTGACTGATTTTTACCCTCGAAACCGTAGTCACCCTGCTTTGTGAGCGTTTTTCGTCCATACCCTTCTCCTTATTCTGATTAACTAGCCCGATCTTCCTACATATCGGAATTTCAGCCCATAACATTAATCAGTATTTTTGTAACCCCGATTTAATAGGTAGTGCATACCCCAACGACCAGGATCATGGCTAAAGCGCATCCGCGTTAATAATCCCATCCTGACAGTCCTCAAATTGCAGGACTACGGTATCGTCCAGTTTGCGTATACAGTTCATCTTGAAAACCACATCCATGTTGACAGGCTTCAGGGTTACGAATTCTTCTTCATCACGCTGTCCTTGCATGAACAGATCATCCTCTGTATCAGGCAGATTATCCAGCGTCACGCAGCATCCACCCTCGGATATATCCCGGATACGCCCGTCAAGCGCTCCGAATCGCGAGTGATAGATTCTGACCCTGGCATCAATGAGCTTACGCACATGGAGGCGACGTTCAGACATGGTGTTCCCCCCTTACTTTCCCCCTGATCCAGGATAAAAGAATGAATGACAACTGAATCAGTATTATCTTTAATTATAGTATAGATAACCCTGGAAACCGAAGCGGAATGGCAGTGAAGTTATAAAGCCGATTAATTTCATCATGTTAGGCTCAGATCCATGCGGTCAACTACGGAATCCAGGACGAGATTCGACCTACCGGAATCACCTCTGGTTTTCGACGCCAAACAGGCTCAGGAACTCAAGGCGTCCCGCACACGCTCCAGTTTGGTCTTTACTTCACCGGCCAGTTCGGCGATCCCCTCTTTGTGCACCAGCGTCAACACAGCGGCAGGATCCATGAAAGCCACGGTAATTGAAGCATCTTCTTCTTCCCGCACCACCACATTACAGGGCAGCAGCAAGCCGATATCCGGTTCAGCCGTCAGTGCCTGGTTGGCCAGCACCGGGTTACAGGCGCCCAAAATTTTGTAGGGTCGCTTATCCAGATCCAGCTTTTTTTTCAGCACCGCCTTCACGTCGATTTCGGTCAACACGCCAAAGCCTTCTTTCTGCAATTCCTCGACGACCCGGCTAACCGCATCGTCAAAACTACCGTCCACCTGTGTAGTAAATCCGTACATAAATTTTCTCCTGATAATGATTCAATTCTGGACTACGCATTATAGCCTGTCTCAAAACGGGTACAAGAAAAGTATCATACTGTTCTCTCTCGCCTACAAGAAAATTGGCATGAAACCTGCCGTCCAATGCCCCGTAACCCGCATAAGCAAGCCTGGAACTATCAATCGTTGCATAAGTATTCGCATGTATTTTATCCCCTCACCCCAACCCTCTCCCAGAGGGAGAGGGGGCTATGATGCAAATACTTATGC